>DSBB01000006.1 GCA_011046175.1 Candidatus Hydrogenedentota bacterium
CCCGTGTAGTATGTGCGCTGTACGGTTGTGATATATGCAAGGAACGCACGGCGTTCAAGTACTGTAATGAATGGTATGGATGGTGGGTTAAAGGCCCACCGGTAGTTTACAACAACAAGAAAGGGAGAAACTATGGGGACCGAAGACAAAAAAGCCATCAGTTCGTTGATGACCGAAAACCGGACGTTTCCGCCACCCGCTGAAATCACGGCCAAAGCCGCCATCAAGACCATGGAAGAGTATCAGCAGATGTGGGAAGCCTCGGTTGCCGAGAATTCCGACCCGTTCTGGCTGGAACAAGCCAAAACACTGACATGGTTCAAAGAGCCCACTGTCGGCTTGGAGTACACCTGGGACACGGAAAAGCGCATCATTGAGCACACATGGTTCAAGGATGGCCAGTTGAACGTATCGGTGAACTGCCTTGACCGCCATCTGGGCACGGAGCGCGAGAACAAGGTGGCGCTGGTATGGCAGGGCGAGCCCGAAGACGATGTCATCAAAATGACGTATAAAGAACTGCACACGGAAGTGTGCAAGTTCGCCAACGTGTTGAAGAGCCTGGGCATTAAGAAGGGCGACACGATTACCATTTATCTGCCCATGATCATTGAACTGCCCATCGCGATGCTCGCCTGCACACGCATCGGCGCCATCCATTCCATCGTGTTCGGCGGTTTCAGCGCGGACGCCATTGCCACGCGCACCGAAGACGCCAAATGCAAGATGATCATCACCTCGAACGTGTCGCTGCGCTCCGGCAAGCATATCGGACTGAAAGCCATTGCCGACGACGCAATGGAGAAGCCCGAATCCAAGAGCATCGAAAAGTGCATCGTTGTCAAGCGCAACGACGAGCCCTGCAATATGAAGGAAGGCCGCGACCTGTGGTACGACGAACTCATGGCGAATGCAAGCGCGGACTGCCCGCCTGAACCGATGAACGCCGAGGACCCGCTGTTCATCCTGTACACCTCCGGCTCGACCGGCAAGCCCAAGGGCGTGGTGCATACCACCGGCGGCTATCTGCTGCACGTCGCGCTGACGCACAAGCTTGTGTTTGATTTGCGCGAAGACGACATGTACTGGTGCACCGCCGACATCGGCTGGGTCACCGGACACAGCTACATCGTATACGGCCCGCTCGCCAACGGCGCCACTTCGCTCATGTTCGAAGGCGTGCCCACGTATCCCGATGCCGGGCGATTCTGGCAGATTGTCGAGAAGTTCAAATGCACCCAGTTCTACACCGCCCCCACCGCGATCCGGGCGCTCATCCAGAAGGGCGATGAGTATGTAAACAAGTATGACCTGAGTTCGCTGCGTATTCTGGGCACCGTGGGTGAGCCCATCAATCCGGAAGCGTGGATGTGGTATTACAAGACGGTAGGCAAAGAACGCTGCCCGATTATGGACACGTGGTGGCAGACCGAGACCGGCGGCTTCATGATTACGCCGCTTCCGGGCTGCATGACGCTGAAGCCGGGAAGCGCGAGCCGTCCCTTCTTTGGCGTGGACCCCGTCATTTTGCGCGACGACAACACCGAAGTGGACGTAAACGAAGGCGGCAAACTTTGCATTCGCAAGCCGTGGCCGGGAATGATGCGCACCATGCGGGGCGACCACGACCGCTTTATTGACACCTATTTCACCATGTACAAAAACATCTATTTCTCGGGCGACGGCTGCCGGAAGGACGCCGACGGCGATTACTGGCTCATGGGCCGCATTGACGACGTGGTCAACGTGTCCGGCCACCGCATCGGCACCGCCGAGGTCGAAAGCGCGCTCGTAAGTCATCCGAAAGTGGCCGAGGCTGCCGTGGCGCCCATGCCGCACGAAATCAAGGGACAGGCGCTGTACGCTTATGTAACCTTGAATTCCGACGTGGAAGCAAGCGATGATCTGCGCAAGGAACTGGTAATGCATGTGCGCAGCGAAATCGGCCCCATTGCCGCGCCCGACGTGGTACAGTTCGCGCCCGCGCTGCCCAAGACGCGTTCCGGCAAGATCATGCGCCGTATCCTGCGCAAAATCGCTGAAGACGCTGTGGACCAGATTGGAGACACCACCACGCTGGCCAATCCGACCGTCGTGGAAGCGCTGGTTGCCGAGCACAACCGCCTGGTGAAAAAGTAAATACTTGTGGGTGGAAAAGGGAGGCGGCGTTTTATCAAACGCCGCCTCCCATTCTTGAATGTTTTTTTGTTTCTTATTACATGAACATGGGAGATACAGTATCATGGCGGAAGGTAATGCTACAATGAACCGTTGGATAGTCGTGGTTGGCGCGATTTTAATCCAACTTTGCCTCGGGGCTATCTATGCATGGAGTGTTTTTACAAAACTGCTGACGGAGCCCGGTGGCGCTTATGAATTCTCGGCCACACAAACCCAGTTGGTGTTTTCGGCGGGGCTGGCGTGCTTTGCCATTGTCATGGTCATTGCCGGACGCATGCAGGCAAAGGTGGGGCCAAGACCCATCGCAATGGCCGGCGGCATTGTATTGGGCGCCGGCTATATACTCGGGGGCTTTCTGGGACAAAGCTTTATCATGCAACTGCTGTGCATCGGCATCATTGGCGGCGCCGGTATCGGACTCGCCTATGTAGTGCCCATCGCGGTATGTGTCAAATGGTTTCCAGATAAAAAGGGACTCATTACAGGCCTTGCCGTCGCAGGATTCGGGTTTGGCGCCACACTCTGGGTCAAAATGGGGGACAGCTGGTTCGGCGGACTCCTCAATAATCTGGACGGCATGCTCGGATTGCCCGGCGTTCAGGCGGTCTTTGTCGTTTACGGCGTCGTGTTCCTCGTTTGCGTGCTGCTCGGAAGTATTGTGATGGTCAACCCGCCCGCTGATTTTAAGCCGGCAGGATGGACGCCGCCACCGGCCGCCGCGGGCGCCGCCACCGGTGATGTCAATCTGACGGAAGGACAAATGCTCCGCACACCCCAGTTCTATATGCTGTGGATTACGTTCATGGCGTCGGCAATGGCAGGATTAATGGTGATTGGCATCATCAAACTTTTCGGCATAGACGCGCTCCAGGCAAGCGGCGCCGCCGCCACCCCGGAAGAAGCGGGTATCGCCGCAGGAACCGCCATGGCGCTGTTCGCAATCTTAAACGGCTTGGGACGCATCGTCTGGGGCGCGGTCAGCGATAAGCTGGGACGTAAATTCTCAATTTTCCTCATGTGCGCCTTGCAGGGCGTCATGATGTTGGCCTTTTACAAACTGGGCGCAACAAAACTCGGACTCACCATCGGAGCATGCATCATCGGGTTCAACTTTGGCGGAAACTTCGCCTTGTTCGCATCGGCTACAGCAGACTTTTTCGGCAATAAAAATGTCGGACTGAATTATGGCTATGTGTTTTTGTCTTACGGTGTGGCCGGAATTGTAGGTCCCCAAATTGCGGGGTTCTTCAAAGACCGCGCCCCTGTTGACGCTGTTGATGTTACCGTCTGGTTGCCGCCCATGGTGATCGCAGGCGTGGCATGCCTGGCTGTCGCCCTATTGACATTGGCGCTCAAACCGCTGAAAGCGCAGGACTCCTAAGAAGCCGCACAGAATATAAACTCTCGTTTGCATCAGAAATGGGAGGGGATTGGGGAGACGTGTCCGGGATACACGTCTCCCCTTGTGATTCAGGCGAGGAAAATGACGGCTCCAAGATTGTTCCTATCCCGGATAAAACAACAGGCGGAACGCTTAATTCGGCCACCAGTCATATTCGCTAATGGGCTGGTCGTCCGTAAGAAACCAGGCAATGAGGAAGATTGGGCTGAGAACAGTACGAGCCAATGCCCATATTACATCGAACAGGTAATCCACCACAAAATATGCAACATTGAGAAAACCCTTGTTTGACATATCATGCTCTCCTTGCATCCTTTGTTATGACAGAGACCGCTTCACACCGCATATAGTACACAACAAGGCTGCAAATGTCAATATATTGTGCTTTTGGCCCCGCATAAAAAACACCCGCCCCAGCGCTGTCCCTGTGCTGCACAAATTCATCTCGCCTCGATAAAACACAAGGTCTGTTGTTTCATGGGATCGGCGTAAAGGCGCGCTTTGGCGCCGGGGGCAATGTCCTCAATATGCAGCAAACGGATCACATCCTCGAAGAGCGCGGCGTGAGACAGCACGTGGGTGAGATGGTTCGTTGATTCCTGGAAAAAACGCCGGGAGAGCAGGGTGTCTTCCTTGTCCGGGAAAAGGGCGAGGTAGAGCATGTCCATCTCGACGAGTTCGCTGAAGAAATGCGTGCCAAGCGACACGTCGGGCACGAGGTCCTCGCGCATGGCGACGATTTCGCACAGGGTGCTGATGGTCTCGATTTCAGCGAAGGACACGGGCACCCCAAGATCGGGGCTGGCCGTACCCCAACGTCCCGGTCCCAGCAACATGGTGTGCGGATGCCTGCGTATGGCCTCGCTGTGGGTCAGCTCGCCAATAATGCGCGCAACCTGATGACGTTTCTGTATGGGCAGCTGCCCATAGGTCTCCGGACTGACAAAAATAAAACGGTCCACCACGTCCGAGCGGGGTTGGCCAATTACCGGCCCCGACGAACGCATGACAATTCGCTCTTCAGGGATGTCCTCAGGCGGCGCCACCGATACCGCGTCTCCTTTCACCTGCAAGGGCCGACACTGAACGATGTTGATGCGATACTCCCGTTCCGACAGGAAGTTGACGGTAAATTCGATGTCCACCGGATAGTCGTACGCGCTCTGCAGCGTTTTCAGTCCCGCCCGCATGTCCTCAACAAAGGACGTGTCCCGGATAAGCTTCTCAAAGCTGATGAACACCGGCGATTGTGAGGCGAGCCCCTGGCCGCGCATCTCGCGTTCCAGCTCCGCGTCCCGGGCGGAGAATAATTTCCACGGGCGCTCCGCGGCGTCCCAGGTGCGCTTCACCACCTGCGGAAAGTCCATTGTGACAAGGTGATTGGCGCTCAGATCAAGCAAGTCCACCTTGCGCTGCGCGTATTTGCGTCCCGAGGCGCGACCGCTCTCGGGCGTTTGCAGCGGCGCGTTCAGCGCGATGATGCGCGTATAGTCGTCATCCGACCGATTAACGGCGCGCGTTCCAAGGCCGAACACCAGCCGCAGCAATCCGGCGCGCGGATCTATATCTTCGTGCCATACATACGGGTTGAACGAAAAGCCCACGCCCGCAATGTCCGGCGCAAACAGGTCGCTTCGCTGCAATCCGGAAACGCGCTGCACAAGAAGCCCCATCTGTTCTTCACGGTCGAGCAGCCCGTGGCATTTGCGATAGGCCAACGCCTGTTCGCTCATGGCGCTGGCGTACACAGTGCGCACCGCGGACTTGAAGTCTTCCATACGCTGCTGGAACGAACCCTGGTTCGCGCAAAACACGCTTTCATACTTGCCCGCAAAGGAGTTGCCGAAATTATCCTCCAGCAATGAGCTCGAGCGGACAATGATGGGCGAGCAGCCGAAATAGTCCATCATGCGCGCCAGCTCATCCTCCACCTCCCGCGGAAACACACCCGTGATAATGCGGCGACGAATTTGCTCCGCGCCGTCAAGAAAATCTTCCGCCATCTTTTGCCGACGCCGAATCCACCAGCAGCCGTTGCGCACAAGATAGGTATAAAAAACATCGGAGCCGATATAAAAACTGTCATGCCCTTCCAGCAGCTTCTGCCAGCGTTCGCCTCCGCGTTGTTTCAGTATGGCCTGCGCAAGCAGCATGCCCACCGCCTTGCCGCCGATCATGCCGGTGCCGATGATGCGTCGGCCGATATCAAGCAAGTCCTCCAGATTCAGGAAGGCGCGCGCAAGGTCAAGCACCCGGGCGTCCCGCGAAATTACCATGCGCAGAAGGCGCTCAAAAAGTTCGTTCGCTTCCTCGCTTGCCAGTCCTTCCGCCGGCCCAAGCAGCAGTTCCTGCGCCTGCAGAAAGGTCTTGTTCCACACGTCAAGGGGGATTACGGCGCACCCCACGGCCGAGGGCGGCGCATAACGCAGGATTTCGGTGATGGTGTAACTCTCCGATATGGGCGCAAACGTCCCGTCACGCCACTGGTGCAGCGTATGCATGTTCGGAGAGAAGCGCTGCTGCGTTTTGACCGGGCGCAGGTAGATGCCGTTATTACGCTGATATACGTCTATCATCACCTGCGCCGTCTCACGTATGGGCATGACCGCCTCGTTGGAATGGCTGTCACGCATAACGGCAAAATACGCAAGGTCGCCCCGGTCATACAAATACGGACAGGTCAGCATGAAAAAGTTGCAGAGCATCTGATCACTGTACCACGTGGCGGCCAGATTCGACAGCGAATCGAACACGTAATAGGCGCCGCGCGGCGTCTTTTCGATAATCGTGTGAACGGCGTCCAGGAAAGGTTCGAAGCCGATGCCGGGATCGAGGTCGTAGCGTTCCACGTTGCCGTTGAACATTTCAGCCTCCAGAAGCGGCGCATGCCTGGCATAGCGAAAATAAACAACCTTGCGACCGGAATCCGCCCCGTATTGACAATAAGGAACAACAAAGGCGCGGTAGTCTTCCACGCGATCAACGCGCCAGACAACATTATCCCCCGCAACCAGCCCGCGCAAGAGTTGGTCAAGCTCGGCCAGTCCGGTGCTTAATGTTCGCTCCAGCGTCAATTTGTCGTTCCTTGGCCTATGCCGTCGCAAACAAGCGGGGCGCAGCAACACAAGAACCAAAAACCCCGTCTTACCCGTCCTACTTATTCGACAACTAAAAACTCACACCACGCCCTGATCGAGCATCGCGTCCGCCACCTTGACGAAACCGGCAATATTCGCGCCAACAACGTAATTGCCCGGCTTGCCGTAATCCGCGGCAGCGTCCGCGGCCTGCGCATGAACTGCGCTCATGATTTCCTGCAGCCGTCTGTCCACTTCTTCCCGCGGCCAACGGGTATGTTGCGCATTCTGCGCCATTTCAAGGCCGGACACGGCCACCCCGCCGGCGTTGGCGGCCTTGCCGGGGCCAAACAGCACATTATTGGCGAGAAACGCATCCACGCCATCCGGATCCGTGGGCATGTTCGCGCCTTCCGCAACAAGAGTACAACCCTGTTTCACAAGCAGCGCAGCGTCTTCCCCGTTGATTTCATTTTGCGTGGCGCTGGGAAACGCGCAATCGCACGGAATAAACCAAGGACGCTTCCCCTCGTGATACGTTGCGTTCTTGTAGCGGTCGGCATATTCCTTGATGCGGCTGCGGTACACGTTTTTCAGCTCCATGATGTACGCCAGCTTTTCCGTGTCAATACCGTCCGGATCGTGGATCGAGCCGTTCGAGTCGGAAACGGAAACCGGTTTCGCGCCCAACTCGATCAGTTTCTCAATGGTGTACTGCGCCACATTGCCGGAACCGGAAACCGTGCAAACTTTCCCTTCAAAATTTTCCCCCTTCGTGGCCAGCATGTTTTGCGCGAAATAGACCGCGCCGTAGCCGGTGGCCTCGGGACGTATCAGCGAACCGCCCCAGTTCAGCGCTTTGCCCGTAAGAACTCCGGTAAATTCGTTGCGCAAACGCTTATACTGACCGAACAAAAAACCAATCTCGCGTCCGCCCACGCCGATATCCCCGGCAGGAACGTCCGTATTCGGACCGATATGACGCGAAAGCTCGGTCATGAAAGACTGACAAAAGCGCATCACTTCATTGGACGACTTGCCCTTGGGGTCAAAATCCGAACCGCCCTTGCCGCCGCCCATGGGAAGCGTGGTGAGCGAGTTCTTGAAAACCTGCTCAAACGCGAGAAACTTGAGTATGCCCAAATACACCGTGGGATGAAAACGCAAGCCCCCCTTGTACGGGCCGATGGCGCTGTTGAACTCAATGCGGAAGCCCCGGTTGATATGCACACGGCCCTTGTCGTCAAGCCACGGAACCCGGAACATAACCACCCGCTCGGGCTCGGTAAGTCGTTCGAGGATACGGTTCTCTTCATACTCAGGGTGGCGTTCCATAACGGGTTCGAGCGCATCAAGCACTTCGCGAACCGCCTGATGAAATTCAGGTTCCGCAGGATTCTTTTTTACCACCAGTTCATAAACATCTTGGATATACGACACGGTTCTCTCCTTGAAAGGCCTTTCGGCGCTAATGGGTTGGGAGCAAACAGCGCAATGGCTTCATTGCGCACCTTCTTCAGAAGCGGAATCTAACATCCGGTTCGCTGTAGTGTACCTATCTGAAAAGGCAAAGTCAAATAAATACTCCCGACACCATTTCTACCCATGCCGCAAGGGATTTGTTCATCCTCCACGTGACGGCGGCGGCGAATGGGAATGCGCCAAGACAAAAGAAAAGAACCGGCATAAGTGCCGGTTCGGCTACGCGCAGCAGCTGACGCAGTCACGCGGTCTTTCCCCACGAAGCGCGGCAACAATGTTTGCGGCGGCCGTGCGGGCCATGGCGTTGCGCGTTTCCATGGTGGCGCTGCCCAGATGCGGCAGCAATACCGCGCGCTCCTCACGCAGCAGCGCCTTATGCACTTCCGGCTCGCGCTCGTACACATCCAGTCCGGCGCCGAAAATAACCCCCTCTTTCAAAGCAAGAATCAAATCTTCTTCTTTCACCACCGGACCGCGGGAAGTGTTCACAAGCACGGCGGTGGGTTTCATCCGCCGGAACTCCGCCAGCGTAAAGGCATGTCGCGTTTGCTCGGTGAGTGGGCAGTGAATGGACACGATATCCGACTGCGCCAGAAGCGTGTCCTTGTCCACAAACGTCGCACTGAGTTGCGTTTCCGTTTCGCTGTCCAGCCGGTTGGCGTCGTGATAGAGGACAGTCATATTGAAACCGCGGGCGCGGCGCGCCACCGCCTGGCCGATGCGTCCCATGCCAAAAATGCCCAGGATTTGCCCAAACACGGACACGCCCAGCAACTGCTGCGGCCCCCAGCCTTCCCACGCTCCCGCCCGCAGCAGGCGCTCCCCTTCGCCCGCGCGGCGCGCCGCGCACATAATCAGCGTCCAAGCGAGGTCCGCCGTCGCCTCGGTGAGCACCCCCGGCGTGTTGGTGGCGTGGATGCCGCGCCGTCGCGCTTCGGCAACGTCAATGTTGTCGTAGCCCACGGCGAAATTCGCGACCACTTTCAGCTGCGGCCCGGCGGCGTCCATCGCCTCACCGTCCATGCGGTCGGACAACATGGACATAATCGCGTCCGCGCCTTTCACGCCTTCAAGAAGGGTCTCCCGCGACATTACCCGGTCTTCCCGTCCTACTTCGATCTGCGCATCATCCAACGCATCTTTCAATGACTCTATGCCCGCCTCCGGTATCGGGCGCGTGATGAAAATCTTCATAACAATAACTTCTGATCCTTGTTTTCGTCTTTACGACCATCTTGTCTTCTTACTGAGCAGCCCTTCCACGATGAGGTCTGTTGCTTCATCCTCGTTCAGGCCGCGGCTAAGCAGCGTCTGCAGTTGTTTCGAGTCCACGCTTCCGATGGCGGCCTCGTGGGTAACATGCGCGGTGGGGTTGCGCACCTCGACAGACGGCACGGCTTTCGCCACGGCTTCGCCTATGACAATTTCCTTGCAGTCCACATGGCCGCGCGCGCGGTCGCCGGTGGCGGTGATCTCGTTGTAGATTTCCGCGCGCGCCTGATCGCGCAGCGCGATATGTGTCACCAGCGCCGCCCGGGCGTCCTCGCCGATAAGCGTCGCCTTTTCCCGTAGCACAATCGAATCCGTTTCACGCCCGTTGATGCGCGCCGTCATCTCGACAACACTCCGGGCGCGGCACTCCGTGTCGTAGCTAAAATCAATGCGTCCCGCCCGTCCTTTAATCAACTCGAATTCGGTGGTGAACTCGGCGCCCTCATGCACGACTACTTTCGCGACTGGAACCACGTTGACGCCGCCGTATTTTCCATGCACATGCCGCTCGAAATAGGCGTAATGCGCGCCAGGCCCGACCTCGATGACCGCGTTCATCAGATGTTGCACATCCTTCGCGTTCGGGAAGGTGCAATGCGCTAAGAAGGACGCTCGGGAATCCTGCCGGATGCGCATGTTCAGGTTGATATGCTGTATCCCGTTTTCCGGCAGCACGCCGAAGCAGATATGCACCGGCCTCTCGATGCGCGCGCCGTCGGCAACCGTTATTGCAGCGTCTATGCCGGTGTCGGTTTCATTGGCGTCCACCTGTAATCCGGGCACCAGATGCACGCCCACGATCCGGTTCTCATGCACCTCGATGCGCGCCACGTCGTCGCCGAAGGGATGGGCCGGATCAACGCCAATGGACTGCATCAGTTCCGCAACGATATCCTTGCCGCTCATATCTTTGACTCCTCCAAATTCGGTTTGTTGCGATGGCTGCACGGGATGCACTTGTTGGTGAAGTACATGCCGATCTTCTCAACGCTGCCCTTGTCCAGCAGGGAGCCGTTGCATATCAAAAACGCGTGGTCGGCCTGTTCGAGCACCGCCAGGCTGTGGGTTATCAGTATCACGGTTACCCCTTTCTGTTTCAGCCCGCGCAGCGCCTCGAAGATATGCTGGAGCGCCTCGACATCTATGCCCGAGTCCGGTTCGTCCATCAACACGAGGCGCGGTTCCATGGCAAGGATGGACGCCAGCTCGATGCGCTTGCGTTCGCCGCCGCTGAGCGTTTTGTCCACACTGCGCCCAATGTAGCGCGCGCCCTCGAGACCAAGCATCTCAAGAAGCGCAACAACACGCGTGCGGCTTTTGTCCTTGGCGCCCGCCGCCACGAACTTGTGAACCGACAACCCCTCGAATCGCGCCGGTTCCTGCCATGCCAGCGTTATGCCGCGCTTCGCGCGTTCATCCACGGGCACGCCGCGCAGCGACTCGCCTTCGAGCAGGATGTCGCCTGTGTGGCGCGTGTAGCCGTGCAGCCCATGACGGTGTTCGCCAGCGTGGACTTGCCCGCGCCGTTTGGGCCGATGACCGCATGGATATGCCCTTGCCAGAACTCAAGAGTGAGGTCGTCCAGCACCTTCTTGCCGTCAAAGGTCTGGGTAACATTACATACAGACAAAATAGTGTTCATCACAACTCCCCGGCTCAATAACAAGCCGTCTGTTCTCTTCGCATGTTGTTCACGCTTTAGCGTGCGGTTCAGGATTTGGCTGGAACCCAGGCGCGCTAAAGCACAAACAACATGCCCATCGTACCGGCGCGCCTATTCCAGCGCGGCGAAGTCGCCGGCAAGCAGCGCGCGCTTGCAGTCCATATAATACCTGAAATTGTCCCACGAAACATCCGGCGGAACCGTGTGGTCTACCGTGGGAATAAAGCCGCCCTCTTCGATGAGCAGTATGAACTCGCGCAGATGCGCGCGGATTTGAGCTCGGTCCGTTGCCAGAACGCGCTTGTCCACGCCGCCCCAGATGCGCAACTCGCGGCCGAAACGCCTGCGCCATGCCGCGGGCGACACGCCTGCGGCGCGTTCCACCGGCCAGATTACGTTCACGCCCGCGTCCATGAACAACGGAATCAACACGGTCGGATCGCCGTCCGTGTCCAACGCGAACCACTGAACGCCGTGCCCGCGAAAAAAATCCACCAAACGCTTAAGGTGGGGAAAGATAAATTCCCGGTACAGTTCCGGCCCGAGCAGCGGCCCCGTTTTCATGGACAGGTCTTCGTTCAATGTAAAATAATCCACCGTAATCTTTTCCAACACGGGGCGGCTGGTTTCGATGATGAAGTCCGCGAAAAATTCCATTATCTCGCGCATCATGTCCGGATACATGAAGAACGCCAGAGACAGCGCTTCCGTGCCCATAAACTCGCGGGCACGCCAGTAGAAACCGTTCGCGGCGCAGTTGGTTCCGAGAATCAGCGGGCAGTTGCGTCGCCGCCACCCGGCAATCTGCGCGTCAAGATCGGCGGGATAACGCGCGGGCAGCGCCGCCGTCAGCCGCCGCCTGATGTCCGGCCAGTTTTCCGGTGTCTTGAGCGGATGCTCGAGATGCTGGTCCATGCACATGCGCCCGCCGCCCACGGCGCCCGCCTTCAACGCCTTCGTCACGACGCCGCGCGGGTCCCGGACAATTTCGTAATCGTCCGTCTCTTCAAGCGTCGCAGATTCAAAGGGGGGAATAAAGTCGAAACTGACGGGAATATACAGCCTGGGATCCAGTTGCAGCGCCGCCTCGCCCGCAAACCAATTCCACGTAAAAGCGCCGCAACCTTCCGGCGCCTCTTTGCGCCAGCGCGCCGCCGTTTGCGGCCAAACGCCCAGCTCGTGGTTGGGGCGGCGGTCGGACGCGCTGTAATTCATGCAATCGTGAAAACGTTGCAATGCCGTTGTCATCACGCTTCTTTCCGCATGTAAAACACGCGCGGACAGAGCGTCTCGGTCCGCGCGTGTGAATTCATCAGCAAAACTGTCTGTTATTTCCTGCGCCGCATATAGCGCCCGGCAATAAGCGCCAACGCGCCGCTCAACGCCGCCATGCCGGCCAATCCCGCAACGGGAATGGGATCATCGCCCACTGACACCGTGCCCGAAGCAACCAGCTGGCCGGTGGTTTTGGCGTCGCCCATCCGGTGGGTTACCTCCAAGTCGTAAACGCCCGCGTCACTGTATGAGGCCTCCGGAATAACCAGAGAAAGGTCATTGCCGAGGGGGACGCCCTCCTTCTCCCATGCCGCCGTCTCGAGCAAACCGCCCAATACTATCATCGGCGTCAACGTAATCTTGGTGCCCACTTGATAGTACTTCGCGCCGCCCACCAACAAACTCGGCGGATTCATAACATAATTCGTAAAGGTATTGACGTTAAGCCCGACATGTTCGAAAATATGCCTGTATTCTTCAAAGTTCGTGAAGCCGTCGCCGTCGAAGTCCTCGTGCGGCCCTACGTCCGCTATGGAACCGGTCACCGACACGACACCTCCAGGCGGCGGCGTAAGCCCGATGCCCTCCAACAAGCCGAGCACTTCATCCAAGGCGCTATACGTAAGAGGGTCGCCCAGCGCCGCATACCCCGCCAGCGCTATGGAAAGCGAACCAATCAGATAAGGAGCCAGCGACGGCGCTATACCCAAAAACCCTTCGCTGAACAACGCCTCTTGAATCAAATTCTTGAAGAAAATGAAATTGGTCTGGAGCGCCGTGTTCGCCGCATCATGCAGCGGATGGGACGGCGTGTTTAACACATAAGCAAACAAAGACAACTCGTATTGGCCGTCAAGCATGCCGTTCCCACTGATAGGCAGCCACTCCCCCGTCTGACGAACCTCTTCCACTGGGACAGTCGCAAGCACCGTTCCATTGTACACCAGCGGAATCGTATTGTCATTCTCGCCATAGGTGTGAAACGTCACACGCAACCCCGTTGTGTCTCCCGGGCCGGTTTCGCCAAAAGCGGAGGTCGCTCCAGGGCCAAAGAAAAAGCACATGCCGTCGGCGCCGGAACCGTCTCCAATATACTGCGAATAGGTAACCGTGAATTCCGTGGGAACCGCGGACGGCAAAAACGTCCACGAGCCCATCTGATTGTCTGCTTTGTCCGTCAACATCAGTTGTTGCGAGGAAGTAACCGTTGCATTCCCGTAAAGCGTGCCCAAGCCCGGGCCGGACTCAAAGGACTCGCTGTAATTCATTCCCGGGCCAGCAAGACTGAAATTGTCAACGATATGGTAATCATTTGCCCCGCCCGTGCGCGCGCCAAAGCCCATATACCACGTGCTATCCGGGCTCCAGCCCGGTATGGCAACATTCGAATGAAGCAAATTCCCGTCCCAGTAAACGGTGCATTCGCCCGCGCTGTTGATACTTATCGTCACGTCTACGCTCGCCTGCGGTTCCTCATAAATCATCCCATTAATATCGGCGTCAAGACACCGCAGCATATTGGCATATTCCAACAACGCCTCCTCTCCCAACAAATTGGCTATCGGCGCGAGCTGGCACAAAATCGTGTCCAAATATGCGCAAAAATCATAATCGCCCGGCGCAGGCCACGATGTTACCTCACTGTTTCTTTGGGTCTGTGTAAATAAGGGCAACGGCGCAAAACGCGCAGTTTGACTCATGGCGCTTGGGCAAGCCTCATAACCGCTTAACGGCTCATGCGCCATCACGGCAGGCATGACCAAGACGCAGCATAACACCACACCCAAAACACAACACACGCTCAGGTCAAGTTTTCTCATGATTTTAGTTCTCCTTTGGTAAAAATAAGGGCATAAATGAAGAATGTATTGCTCAACGGGCAGTACCATCCTCTTGCGCAAACACCTGATATTAAACTGTTCCAACCGTCCGTGTTTTACGTGACTTTCCAGAAAAACCTGCATTTGAATTATACCCGCAAATACAAACAAAAGTCAATGATTTTTTCCTTCGCTTTCATGCTGACAAAGCGGCCTGACAAGGCATCAGCGCCCCCGGCAAGTCCACGAAGCCTTTGCTGCTTTTCAATCCTTGTATGACTTGGCCATCTGGCGTAAACCCGGAAAAGCAATTGGGCGGGACGGACACCGTATTTTGCGGTGTGCACTAGGCGCATGCAGATCGGGAACTATGATTTAACACAAAAGTTTAGCACCTTATCGGTCAGAAACCGCGATCAAGAAAAAGAAGTTGGGTATGTTGTTCACGCTTCAGCGTGCGGCAGTAGTGCACAAACTCTGAGTCATACACGCAACCCCGCACGCTGAAGCGTGAACAACATACAAAGAGATAGTCAAATCTGGGTTGCGGGCAAAGCCCGCGTTAGGCGCTTAACGCCGGTTGGCTGACAATTTTTTGTCCGTTTGACCTATAGACCACGACCACCGTCATTCCCGTGAAAACGGGAATCCATCTGGCGTTAACAGTTCTTCTTGTATCTTCTGGATTCCCGCTTTCGCGGGAATGACGG
>DSBB01000030.1 GCA_011046175.1 Candidatus Hydrogenedentota bacterium
GCATCTACGTGCGGGGAGCGTTTGTGGGCTACATCATGCCGCCCATGCCGCCCATACCGCCCATTCCACCCATGCCGCCCATACCGCCCATACCGCCCATGCCGCCACCCATGCCAGGAGCGCTGATGGTTCCAGAGTTCGCGCCGCCGCCTGCGCCGCCTTGTGTAATCATATCCCCCATGGCGGCAACGCCGCCGATAACGCCTGCTCCCATTGCCGCCGCCGCCCCGGCCGTTCTTCCGCTGAACGCCGTGGCGCCCGCGCCGCCGCCCGGCGCGCGCATTGCGGCGCCGCCCGACGGCCGTGTTGCGGCGCCGCCCGCCATCATAGCGGCTGAAGGCATGGAAGCCATTCCCATCGCCATCATGGGACGTATGCGCATGTTTTTCAATGTTGCCAGCACCCGTCGCTCGTCTTCAGGGTAGCGCACGCGTACACGCACGTCGTTTCTTCCCCGTTGAATGCGCACCGTTTCCTGTCCGTAATAACTGGTGTATATCTGATACGCGAGATCAGCGACGTTGATCCCCAGCGCGCGCGCCTCGGGTTTCAGCCGGAGTTTTATTTCGTTGGGACCGATGCGATAGTCGTCCTGTATCTGATACACGCCGGCATATCCGGACAGGTGTTCCTTCAATTCCGCCGCGGCTTCTATCAATCTGTCGAGGTTGCGTCCTTGAAGCCATATTTCAAGCGGCTGCGATCCGGGGCCGCTTTCGCCGCCGGTGATCGTCAACGCCACAGCGCCGGTTATCATGCCGATTTTCTTTTCCCATGCGGCCATGAGGGTTTCAACATGAATATCGCGTTTCGTGGTGCTGAGCAGGTCAACCCGCACGGACCCCACATGAGAACCCGACGCCACGCCGCGATCATCCGTTCGCGACCCGACCACCGTATATATATTGCGGACAAGAGGATCGCCGCTTTTTGTTTTGGTTTCCGCCGCCATTTCATGAAGCGCGTTTTCCATCTGTATCACCGCCTGCTCCGTAATGTCAAGAGGGGTGCCGCTTGGAAATTCAATCACGGCGGACATGTTGTTGCCGTCCATTTTCGGGAATGTTTCAAACTTTACGTAACCACTGTCCATAATCCCCATGGTCAGGAGAAGCACCGTAACGGCAATGCACAGGCTGACGTATCGCCATCGAATCGCCAAGGCGACAACAGGATTGTAGTAGCGTTCCACAAATCGTTCCAATCCGCGGTTGGTTTTTTTATGAAACCAAAGTCCGAGGCGCTGCACAATGTTCTTGCCTTCAGTGCGCACGTTTGGATCAGGCAGATGGCTCAAGTGGGCAGGCAAAAGGAACAGGCACTCGATCAAGGACACCCCCAGCGCGGCGACCACCACCAGCGGGAGGGGGATGATCATTCTGCCCAGGATTCCCGAAACAAAAAAGAGCGGCATGAACGCCACGATGGTGGTGGTCACGGCGGCGATTACCGGCATGCCCACTTCCATGACGCCTTCAACGGCGGCCTGCAACGCCGCGTGCCCTTTCCTGCGCGCCACGTATATGGCTTCCCCCACGACGATGGCGTCGTCAACAATAATGCCCAGCACGGTAATCATGCCGAACAAGGTCATCATGTTAATCGTCGCCCCGAAATACCACATGACGATAAATGCGCCTGTAATGCTCACCGGCATTCCCATGCCCGCCCAGAAACTCAGGCGAATGTCAAGGAACAGCCAGAGCAATATGAACACCAGTACCAGTCCGATGATGCCGTTGCGTATCAGCAGCTTGATGCGCGCTTCCAGCGAAAGCGACCGGCGCGACCACGCGGTAAGCGTCACGCCGTCGGGCAGATCGCCTTGTTTGCGATCCACATAGTCCAGCACGGCTTTGTCTATTACGAGCGTGTCTTCCGTTTTCGTCTTCTGCACGGAAATATTGACCGTCCGTTCGCCGTTGAAGCGCATGATGGTTGTTTCTTCGGTCAACCCGTCGCGTATGTCGGCGATGCGTCCCAGCGTAATGTGCTGTCCATCGGGCCGCGCCAACACGACGAGGTCCCTGAAATCCTCGCCGGTGTAGTTGCGTCCCACCGTGCGCAGACGTATTTCCTCGCCTTCGGTGCGCATGACGCCGCCGGGCACGTTCAGGCTGTTTGCGCGCACGACCTGCGCCACCTGTTCAAATGTAATGCCGTATTCCCGCAGCCGCTCCTCGGAAATCTCGATGGCAATTTCATACGCTCGCGCGCCCGACAGGTTGGCCTGGGTCACCTCGGGCAGGGCGCGCACCTCATCCCGGATTTTTTCCGCATACTCGCGCAATTCCACATCGGTTAAATTCGGTCCCGTTATCGAGAGCGTCATCACATGCATGCGGATGATGAACTCCTGCACTACGGGCCGTTCAACATCAGCGGGAAAGGTGGCGATGGCGTCCACAGCGTTGCGCACTTCCTCCTTGACGCGGCGCACGTCATACCCGTCCATCACCTCGATTATGGCCAGCGCCACATGCTCGTTGCTTATGGTGTGTATTTCGCGTATGCCGTCCAGCCCGTCAATCGCCTCCTCGATGCGGCGGCTGACGCCCTCCTCGACTTCCTCCGGGTCGGCGCCCGGCCATGCCACAGCGACGCGCACCATATCCAGTTCAATATTCGGAATGTTTTCTCGCGACAAATTTTTTATCGCCAGAAAGCCGCCGCAAAAAATAAAAAGGAGCACAATGTTGGCGAAAACGATGTTCCGCGCGAAACTGGTAAACAGTCCTTTCATGACGCGACTCCGTCCGCGCGGAACGGAACGGCGCCCTCCCCGCCTGCAACGGCGGCAACGGCGGCAAAACTGTCGCGCCCGACACTTCCGGCGCTATAAAGATGTTTCACGGGGTTCACCGAATCTCCTGTACTTCCTGTCAAGACACATGACGAGGGGTCATTATACTTGCGAGCGTGGTAGGGCTTCACATTTATCCCCGTTTTTGACGCGGCCACGCCCGTTTCCGTTTCACCGGCGCGCGGCGCCGGTGGGCGCGCCCGGCATGTTATCTGTTATAATCCCGTGGGGAATTCGTATTGCCGCGCCCAGGCAACGGACAACGCAGAAACAGACATGCCATGCCAACCAACACACACGCCGCAGAAACGATATTGGTCAACAATGTATATCACATGGATTGCATTGAGGGGATGAAGCGGCTTGCGCCCGGCGCCATTGACCTTATCATTACGGATCCGCCGTTCGCCATTGACTTCAAAGCGCAGCGCGCCAACTACAACAGGAGCCGGCGGCGCGTTCTGGGGGGGTACAACGATGTGCGCGCCGCCGAGTATCTCGATTTCACGCGCGCATGGATGTCTCAGGCGTGGCGCGTACTGGCGGAGTCCGGCAGTTGTTTTGTTTTTTCAGGCTGGAATAATCTGAAAGACATGCTCATCGCGGCGGATGAGGTCGGATTCACGACGGTCAACCACATCATCTGGAAATACCAGTTTGGCGTCGTGTGCAAGAGGCGTTTTGTCACGTCACATTACCATTGCCTGTTTCTGTGCAAGAATGACAAGAAGCGGAAATTTTTCCGCAACGCGCGCTATGGTTCCGATGATCGCGCGCCCAACGGCGGCAGCCTTCGTTATCAGGATTTGGAGGATGTGTGGCATATCCAACGGGAATACTGGCATGGCGACAAAAAAACGCCCACCAAACTGCCCGCCGAAATCATCGCCAAGATTTTACTGTACACAAGCGAGGCGAATGACATAGTTCTTGACCCGTTTCTGGGTTCGGGACAGGTGGCGGTGGTAAGCCGGGAACACAAGAGGCGGTATATCGGTTTCGAGATTGTCGGCGACTATTACGCCTTTGCCCGTGAACGGCTTGACACCGGCGCCTATCGCCTTCCCGCCGACCCTTGAAAACGCCTGTTAAGGCTCCAATTGCCGTTGTATCTGGAGGGCGCGCCGCTCCGCCTGTTCCGCCGCGCGTGAGCCGGGTTCAAGCGCCATAATTTCGGCGTATACGTTGATTGCGCCCTGCAGATCGCCCGATGCGTAGCGCGCGTCTGCGAGCCGGTTCATGGTGGAAATATCGCCCGGGCGCAAGGCGAGGGCGGTTTCATAATGCTGTTGGGCCGTTGCGTAATCGCCGTTGCGGCGGTATATTTCCGCCATTTGCGTATAGGGCATGGGATTGTCCGGCATGGTGGAAGCAATTGCCTCATACTGCGCGAGCGCGCCGGAAAAATTTCCCATGCGCCGTTGATAATCCGCCCATGCGCGCTGCGCATCCACTGACTCGGGCGTTTTGTTCATCCACTGGGAAAGGATTCGGCCTTCGTCCTCGCGGGCGTTCATGGTGCGATACAAGTGGGACATCCGCACGTAATCGCCCATGGTGTCGTTCGCCATGCTTTCGTAAGCGGTAAGATATTGGCGCGCCTCGGCGTCCATGCCCACGCGCGCATACGCCTCGGCCATGAGATAATAGGGGTCCGAATCCTCGGGCGCCGTATCCATCCACCGTTGATATGTTTCAATTTCCATGTCGGTCAAACCGAGCCGGCGTTGCAACTGCGCCATCTCCTTCCATGCGCGGGTGTTGCCGCTGTCCTGTTCAAGGCTCTTGTGCAGCAGTTCTTCCGCGGCCGTGTAATCCCCTTCGCGCACATGCGCCTGCGCCTGCGCCAGCAGCGCCTTGGAGCGTTCAATCGCCTGCGCCGTCGCTTCCCGTCCTTTTCCCTGCCGTCCGTGTCCGTTTCGTTCCTGTCCTTCCATTCCCGTCCGTTGTTGGCCGGCGGAAGCCGCGGATTGGCCTGAGTGCGCCCCCGGCGCGGCGCGCCCGGCATCGGACGCCCCCGTTGTCATCGGTTCGCCGGATCGCTTCTTTTCATCGAAACCTTCGGCATGCGCATCGGCGCCATTTCCCGCGGCGGCTTCGTTCCCGCCGGAAGCGGCTGTTTTTGTGCCGCCCGCATCCATTGCGTCGGAACCGGCGACGGCGCCGCTTGACCGCGCTCCGTCGGGGCGTTCCGTTTCCGCGGCGTCGCGGGCGCTGTAAAGCGGATGCGAACGAATCGCCGCAAACCGTTCCCGGTGTTCATCAAACATTTTCAACTGGGCGGCGAGCCGACGCGCCACAACATGCTGCTGCACGGCGGCGGCGGCGGCCAAGACCAACAAGCCGCTCAATATCCATATTACTAGGCGTTGTTTGTTCATGCTCGCATTTCCTTCATACATCCGCAAAGAAAATAGACGCGATATTTTTCGTCAGTTACACGCGGCGCAACAGCCCGCGACTGGCGGCGCAGCCGTTCCGGTTCCGTTGATGAAGCGGCGCGGGCTGTGGTGGCGCGCACCACGCCACCCTGCCTGTTTATACTCACGGTTCCGTCTGATACGTTAATAAGGAAACGGAAGAACCCTTGCGAAAATGGGACACGCATGGGCGCCGCTCCGGGCTTTTCAAACAGACCTTCAGAGTCTTCCCGTAAGCCTGAGCCGCATTTTCTCCGTGAACGTCAGCGCCGCCTCGCGCAAATTGACACCCTTTAAGTTTGCGCCCTCGAGCCGCGTTTCGCGAAATATGGTTTCTTTGACGCTTGCGCCGAAAAGATTGGCGCCTGTGAGATTCGCTTTGTAAAAATTCGCCAAATCAAGAACCGCCTCCGCCAGAGAGGCGCCGCTCAAGTCGGCATGGGTAAAATCCGCGTCCGTAAGATTGGCGGCAAAAAGCGTGGCGTTTCGAAAATTGAGGCCTCTCAGCAACAAACCGCTCAAGTTCACGTTGTTCAAGGTTGCCCCTTCCAGACACGCGCCGTCCAACTTGATGTTGAGTGTCTGGGCTTCACTGAGATCGGCGCCGCGCAGGTTCGCTCGCGCCAGGTTCGCGTTAATCAAGACGGCCTCAAAAAAATTGCAGTGCTCGAGGTCCACTCCCTGCAGGTTGGCGTCCTGCAGGTTGGCCTTATTGAAATTGGTGTGTTTCAGAAATGCCCGGCTCAAATCCCGTCCTCGCAGGTCTGCGCCGCTTAAATCCGGCATTGCGCCGGGCATGTTTTTTCGCCATGCGTTCCATGCGTCCACCCCCTCCATGATATATTTGAGGTGTTGCGAGTAGGCCATGGTGTCGCTCCGGAATGTTTCGGCGTTCGTAAACACGCGTTGAATACGCTTCACCTTGCGGTATTATACCATACCAAGGCGCGGCTGTGGTTCTCCGGCGCCTTAATGACCGAAAGCGATCAATTGCCCGGGGCGCGCATCGGAAAATCATATATGAGGCAGAAGGAACATGCCCGCTTGGTAGATGATGACCGCCAACACAAAGGCCAGCGTGGTGGAGTAAACGGTGGAGAAGGCTGCCCACTTCCAAGAGCCGCTTTCACGGCGGATGACGGTGATGGTCACAAAGCAGGGTGCGTAAAGCATGACGAAAATCATGAGCGCAAAGGCGCGCACCGGATTCCAGTCGGGATGCGCTGCAAGCCGTTCTGACAGGGAAAGGTAGTTTTCCTCGCTCTGGCCTTCAAGGGCATAGGCCGTGCCGAGCGCGCCGACCACCACTTCTTTTGCGGCAAATCCGCCTATGAGCGCGATGTTCGTTTTCCAATCGAATCCGGCGGCGGCGGAGACGGGTTCGAGCGTCTTTCCGGCGCGCCCGGCCATGCTGTGCGCGAGGGCGTGGGTTTCATCCATGCCCTCGGGTGGACGGGGAAAGTACATGAACGCCCACAGCAGGATGTTGATCGCCAGAATAATGGTGCCCGCCTTTTTGATATACAGCCAGGTGCGTTCCCATGTATGGCGCAACACCCCGCGCAGCACGGGCAGGTGGTAGGGTGGCAGTTCCATGACAAAAGGCGTCTGCGGGCCGCGCACGATTGTTTTGCGCAACACCCACGCCGCGCACAGCGCAGTCACCCATGAGAACGCCCACAAAATCATCATGATCAGGATGCGATCGCCCGGGAAGAACGCCGCAATCAGCATGGCGTACACGGGCATCTTTGCGCCGCAGTTCATGAACGGCGTTACAAGCATGGTAAGCAACCTGTCCTTGTCCTCGCGCATGGTGCGCGTCGCCATAATGCCCGGCACCGCGCAACCGCCCGCGCCTATGCCGCCGGCCACGATAAAGGCGAGAATGGATTTCCCCTGCAACCCGAACACGCGCAGGGGCCGGTCAAGAATAAACGCCACCCTCGCAATGTAGCCGCTGTCTTCGAGGGCGGATACGAACAGGAACATGAAAAAGATGAGGGGCACGAAATTCAACACGCCGCCCACGCCGCCGACAACGCCCGCGTCAAGGAGCGAATACAGCATGGGCGCGCGCGCTTCAAGGGGCGCGAGAAATTGCGAGAGCATGTCAAAAAGCCAGGCGATCAATCCGGTCGGACTTCGCCATCCGCCTATCCAGGGAATCCACGCCCATTCGTCAGACAGTTTGAACACCCAGAAGAACAACGCCGCAACCACGCCGACAAGAATGACAGGACCAATAAGCCGGTTACACACGATTTTGTCAATCTGATCGGTCCTGTCGCGGCGCGCCTGCGCCGTGAATGAAACGCAGGCCTTGACGACGCCCGCCGCAATGCCGTAGCGGTGTTCGGCGACAATAGTGGCGGTGTCCGCGTCAAAATGCGTCTCAATGCGCCGTGTCGCATCGGCAATATGCGGCGCAAGCGCCTGCATTGCGTCCTGGGCGGCATCCTGCGCCTGTGCGAGAACAGCGCTGTCCTTTTCGATGAGTTTAACGGCGAGCCACGCCGGCGCGCCCATGTCGGACAACGCAGGATGCCGTTGTATCTGCTTGATAAGAGCGCCGACCTCTTCGTCCACCGCATGGCCATAGCGCACCGGCGTAGGCGTGGCGTCGAGCCGTCCTTCAACCACTGCGATGCATGTGTCGCGCAGTTCCTTTATGCCCGAACCCCGGCTGGCCACGGTGGGTATGACCGGCACCCCCAGCAGTCGCGACAATTGGGCGATATCCACCTGATAGCCGCGCCGTTCGGCGGCGTCCACCATGTTCAAAGCGATAATGGTCGGCCTGCCCATTTCCAATATCTGGGTGGTGAGATACAGGTTGCGTTCCAGATTGGAAGCGTCCACCACGTCCACGATCAGCGCCGGCTTGCGTTCCACAATAAAATTGCGCGCCACCAGCTCCTCTTGTGTGAAGGCCGTGAGCGAATACGCGCCGGGCAAATCAACGACGGTGAGGCGTCCGCCGTCGTAACGCATGGCGCCACTCTTATACTCGACGGTGACGCCGGGATAATTGCTTACCTGTTGCGCGGCGCCGGTAAGCCGGTTGTATACGCTTGTTTTGCCGGCGTTTGGGTTGCCCGCTATGACAATTTTGTTGTTGGACAAGGGCCGCTGTTATCCTAGAGAAAAGAAGCGCCGCGCCGCCAGCGCCGGCGGCGCCTTTTTCCGGCAGGGCACGCCGTCGGCAATTCTTCCTCTCCGTTGATGAGTTCAACTTCGATACGGCGCGCTTCACTCATTCGTATCGCCAGATGATACCCCTTTAATACGATTTCAACGGGATCGCCCAAAGGCGCGTGGCGCTCCACAAGCAGCGGCGCGCCTTTGGTGATGCCCATGTCGAGCAGCCGCATGCGCACACACGCGGGCGTGTCGCTGTCTATATTGATTATACGGGCTTTATCTCCCGTGGTAAGATCGAACAACGTCTTTTTCATGGAATCATGGTATCCGCTGTGGCTGCCGGCGGTCATGCGGTTGTGTGTCGTCGTCGGCGTCCAAAGCGCACAGGCGTTTTAACTCCTCGGGCTGGGAACAGGTCTCACAACCGCAACACGTTGCGGTCGGTTCCCGCAACCGTCGCGCAAGACGGCATGCCACGAGAACAACCGCCCCGACAACAATAGCACAAACCAACAACAAATCCATAAACGCATCCTTTCACATGGCGGTAGTTTGTCATACACGACCTTCTCTCCGGCGCTGTTACCCTGTTTTTGCGTCGGGTTAATCATAACATTCACCTGATTACCATACTATACAACACCGTGCGAAAGCAAAAAAGTCCCCGCGCTCCTTTGCGCGCCGAAGAAGGCGAAGAGCGACGCGGTTGGGCCTGCGCTTTGCCCTCAATTTCTGACGCCGAGGACAATCTTTCGAGTGCGCACAGACCTCATTGCAATTTGTGGGTAATGACAGGAATGCAGTTCCGGAACGAGCCCTGCCGGCCAGTTACCCTCGGCCTTGGTAAACGGATGACGGAATCGGCTGCCGCGAGGCGTTGAAGGGTCTGCCGACTATCCCGTAGAATAGCGGCGTCACAGGCGAAAATTAACCTCGTCGGCGGCGACCGGCCGTGGGCGGAACCCGGCAACCGCTTGGGCTTGTTCCGCATTGATGAACATTTGTGCTCGGCGCTGATATGCCACGATTCAAGATATCCCGAACTGGTCCGCCTGCCTGTTATCAAAGGCGCGCGACTAATCTTCTATTTATCGTGCGAAAGCGACATTTCACAGGAAGAGAAAATTGAACCCTACCGGGCACAGGTAGTGGCGCGCGCCGTGGAAAACAATGTCTTTATTGTTCAGGCCAATACGCCGCAGAAACTCGAACCACGGGAAGGTTCACACGGACAAAGCAGGATTGTGAGCAACAAGGGCGCATTGATTCAGGAAGCCTCCATTTTCAGCGAAGAAGTACTCATTCAAGACGTGGACATAAGCCTCGCCAAAGGCAGCACCGCACTGCAAGGCCTTCGCGCGGCGTTTTTGAACGACTGGTGGAAACAAGGAGTTGAACTGGTTACGCTTCCTGATTAAGCGTTTTAACCATACGCGAATCTACGAATAATGCGACGCAAGGGGGGGTGTTTATCCCCGACATGCCCATATAAACATGCTATATGGTACGAGAAAAAATCTCTTTCGTCCGGTCGTTTAGATAAGCGTCAAAGACCATGCATATATTGCGAATGAATACGGAGCCAAGCGGCGTTATTTTCAAGCAGCGCCCTTCCTCCGATATCATGCCTTCCCGTTCGTAATAGCGGAGCGCCTGCCGCGCCTCGCTGAAATAGCGGTCGAAGGGAACGCCGAAGCGCTGCTCAAAAAGTTCCTTGTCCACCATGAAGGCGCACATCAATTTGCGTATCACCCAGCGCCGGATGACATCATCTCGGGACAGCTGCATGCCCTTTTCCACGGGCAGTCGCCCCTGCTCCACAGCAGAACAGTAGGCATCAACATCCTTAAGGTTCTGGAGGTAGCAGTCCGCCACTTCGCTGATGGCGGACGCGCCGAACCCGATCTGATCCGGGGCGTGCTGCACGGTATAGCCCATGAAATTTCTGTTAAGCGCGCCCCGCGACAGCGCGCGCCCCAACTCGTCCTCGGGCAAGGCAAAATGGTCCATGCCGATGGCGGCGTAGCCTGCGTCCAGCAAACGTTGCCGCGCCAGGGCAAAAAGCGCGTATTTTTGCGGGGCGTCGGGACGTGGCAACCCGTCAAGGGACGCTTGGTGCGGGAAGCGCGCCGGCAAATGGGCGTAACTGTAGATGGCAACGCGGTCGGGGCGCATGGCAATCACCGCGTCAATGGTGCGCCGCCACCCCGTTTCCTGTTGCAGGGGCAGTCCATAGATGAGGTCCACGTTGATGCCCCGAAACCCCAGTTCCCGGCACAATTCAATCCCCGCGCGCGTTTGGGACGCCGTCTGATTGCGGCAGATGGCCTGTTGCACTGCCGGGTCGAGGTCCTGAACGCCGAAACTGATGCGGTTGAACCCCAAATCGCGCAGGCAACGCATCTGGCTCTCCGTTACGGAAGCGGGATTTGTTTCAACGGCAATTTCCGCGTGCGGCTCAAAAGCGAAATAGTCCGCAAAAGCGCCAAAAAGCCTGCGCATCGCGGATTCATTCAGGAAGGTGGGCGTGCCGCCTCCCCAATGGCATTGGGTCACCCGTCGCCGGGGCGCAAGCATCGGGGCCGTCATTGCCAGTTCGGCCTCGAGACAGGCGATGTAGCGATCAACCGATTCCTCCGCATTCAACGCAACATTGCAACCGCAATAGGCGCATCTGCTTCGACAGAAAGGGATATGGGCGTAAAGCGACAGGGGGGCGTCCTCGTGACGACGCGCCTTGTCAAACGCCGTGAGACAAGCGTTTGCGTCAAAGTCGTCACGCCATTCCGGGACGGTCGGATAACTGGTGTAACGCGGCCCTGGACGGTCATACTTTTCCAGCAACGCCGCCGTAATTATTGTATCTTCCATTTACGGTCAGCCCTTGTTATTCAGACCCCACGCGGCATCAACACGGCAAGTATAGAAAAAAGGAGGATTGGATATCGAATTGCGACCGATACGGACGTTGGCCGCGGCCAACGTCATGGCAAGCGAAACCGTCATGTGTAATGTGAATGCCATTGCTTGCCTGCCGTGAGAACGGTCGGTTTTTCAACGGCGCTTCGAGGATTACGCAGTAACGAAACAGCGTCCCGCATCGGGGTGGCCGTCACGGGTTGTTGGGGCGCGCATGTAATCGTCGGAGGGCAGTTCTTTCCAACGCGGGCGTCGCCCGCAATTCAGATTTGAATATTCTCTTCGCACGTTGTTCACGCTTCAGTGTGCAGCAGAAGCGCATAAGCCCCGACTCATGCACGCAACCCCGCACGCTGAAGCGTGAACAACATACAAAACTTCTTGTTTATGATCTCGATAGTATGGAAATAAGGCGCTACACTTCGTCTTGGACTTCGCCCGGAAGAAGTGGCGCCTGCGGCGCAGTTGTCAGCCAACCGGTGTTAAGCGCCTAATCATGGAAGATGACTGACAAGGCGCTACAGGCGGCGCTTGCGCGAGAGCCGTTCCAGTTTCAGCGCAATCACAGCGGCCCTGACCTGATTGATAATACCGCCGCGAAACACTGCGTTGAGCGCCGCGAGCAGCAGGTCGTACTTTTTGCGCGAATAGGGGAACCAGTACGCCTCCAAACGGTTGGTGTTGCGGTCAATCAGGATGGACTTGATATTGGAGAACGCGTAAAGCCCCTCCGCGCCCTTGTAGCGTCCGAAACCGCTGTCTTTCACGCCGCCGAAAGGCAGCGCCGGATTGGCCTGCGTCGCCAGCGCGTTGTTGATGGACACGTTGCCCGTAACCAGCCGCCGCGCCACGCGCCACGCGCGGTCAACATCAGCCGACCATACGCTTGCCGACAAGCCGTAGGGTGATTCGTTGGCAAGACGCGCGGCTTCGTCTTCATCGGCGAACGGGGTCACCGTAACCACCGGCCCGAAGCTTTCCCTGCACTGGATGGGCATGTCCGACGTTGTATCGGTGATGATGGTCGGAGGGAACACATGGGAGTCCGCTTCACGCGCGCCGCCGGTGACGATGCGCGCGCCCTGCTCGACAGACGCCGCCAATTGCGCCTCAATCTCGCGAATCTGAAAGTCGGCGGTCATGCAGCCCATTGTCAGGGCATGTTCGTCGGCGCGGCCCTCGGGATGATTTAGGGTGACGATGCGTTCGGCCTTTTCCTTGAGCATGTCGAGAAAGGGTTGATAGATTTTCTTTTGGACATAGATGCGCTCGATTGACGTGCATGTCTGGCCGCTGTTGACAAAGGCGCCCCATAACGCGCCGTTCACCGCCCTCTCGAGGTTCGCGTCGTCAAAAACGATCATCGGGTCCTTGCCGCCCAGTTCGAGTTCGACGGGGATCAAAAGTTCAGCGGCGCGCGCCATGACTTTTCTTCCGGCGTTTACGCTGCCGGTGAAAAATATCTTGGCGGGCTTCTTGTCAATAAGCAGGTCCGCCGCGCGGCGACTGGCGTAGGCCACCTGCAACGCGCCGGGCAGGAACCCGCTTTTTTCGATCATCTCTTCCGTCACGCCGCGCAGCGGCGTTTCTTTGGAGGGCTTCAGAATCACCGGATTCCCCGCCACAAAGGCGCAGACAAAGGGCAGCATGGACAGGTTAAAGGGATAATTCCACGGCGAGATAATCAGCATGGTTCCCATCGGTTCGTAAACAATGCGCGACTTCTTGCCCAGCAACATAATCGGCGAGGGCGCTTTCTTGTCCGCCAGAATGCGTTCGGCGTGTTTGTCGTAATAATCAATAATGTCCAAGACGGCAAATATTTCGGTTACGAGCGCGTCGGTGATGGACTTGCCGGTTTCCTCGACAATGCGCCGCGCCACGGCCTCGCCGTGCTCCAACAGGTATGCCTTGAGTTTAAGCAATTCGTCAAGGCGCTGCCGGACGGTCATCGAGCGCAAAGCCCCGAAAGCGGCGGCGGCGGCATCGTATAACCTGTCCACTTCTTCCGGGGTCGGTTCCGCGACTTCATACAAAAGTTGTCCCGTGCGGGGATTCTTCACTTTGATTGATGGAGGCGTGTGTTCTTCGCCTGTATTATTCATGGGAAGCCGCTCCTTTTCGTGTCTATTCATCCATTGTAAACGCATTTTTGTAATGGGTTATTTGCGGACGCTTTCCCGGAGGCGTAACGACCCCCATTACGTCGAAGCGATAATACAAGCGGGGCTGTCCGAAGCGTGCGATGTAGCGCCTCGCCGCGCCGCGCAAATGCCGCCGTTTTGTTTGGCGCACGCTTTCTTCAGGCGCGGTCAGCGCATCATCCGCGCGCGAGCGCACTTCGACAAAAACGACGGTGTCTTTTTTTTGCGCGACAATGTCCACCTCGAAACGGTCAAGCCTCAGATTACGATGCAGAATCCTATAGCCGCGCCGCCGCAGGTACCACGCCGCCGCGTCCTCGGCGCGGCGCCACTCGGGCTTTTTTTTACGAAATGGCCACATGCGTTTCAGCCGCTGTTTCCGTGTCGGGGCGGTCGCCGTCCTGTCGCGCGAACAAACGAATCTCGCCGAATTCGCCGTGTTGATGGGCGCGGATGCGGTACATGCGGCACAATTCAAGAATGGCGAGCAGGCAGCAGACTTTTTCGATGGTATTTTCACATGCGTCGGTCAACTCGGACCATGACAGGCTTTCTGTTTCGCCGAGCAACGCTTCGATGTGCGCAATTTTTTCATCCACGGAGGCGCTTTCCAGTAGTACGTTGTGCGCGCTTTCCCCCATCAGAAAACGAAGCATGGCGCGCACGGCCTTAGTCAGGTCGTACAGGCTGACTTCCAGGAAATCTTCCTCGTCGGCGTCCGCCTGCTCGAGCTGTGGCTTTACCCGCCGCCCGAACATGTCGGCCTGTTTTTCTTCCCGGTCGCCAAGCAGCCGCGCGAGATCACGGTATTTGCGATATTCAAGCAGTTTCACCACCAGCTCGAGGCGCGGGTCTTCTTCTTCTATTTCCTCGTCTTCGTCCACCTCCACCTCGGGCGGCAGGATCATGCGCGACTTAATCTGGATGAGCGTGGCGGCGAGCACCAGAAAATCGCCCGCCACATCTATCTGTTCCGCGCGCAGCAAATCCAGAAATTGCAGATACTGTTCCGTCACCTGCACAATGGGAATGTCAAAGATGTCAATTTCCTGTTCCTTGATCAGGTAAAGCAAGACCTCGAAGGGTCCCTCGAACTCGTCCAATTTCAGACGCAACGTTTCCGCGCTCAGGACATCCGTCGTTGAAGCGGGTTCCTCCGGCGGCACCGGCGCCGTATTTATAGTCGTTTCAGACATGCAGTTTCGTGACTCTTTCCTATTGCGGGCGTTCCCTGCGGCCCGTTACAAACCTGTGAGGCATACAGTATACCACAGGTTCCATCC
>DSBB01000018.1 GCA_011046175.1 Candidatus Hydrogenedentota bacterium
GATGTTCGAGACCGTTTGCGGCAATGCCCGCCGACGCCGGATGATACGGGACGGCCTCTTCCAACAGAGAAAAGTCGCGAGTTGCCCTAAGATATTCGGCAGCTGCCAAAAGAAAAAACAAATCGAGATCACTACTGCTCGCGTGAACGCCTGCCCCGGATTGTTTGCCGAATCCGATATGAGCATAGGGCAACGCGCCCGTGCGCTTATCCTGAGAGAGCATGGAGAAGCGCAGCATCTCCCTTGCCAAATCGGGGCGCAGATACGCCAGCGGCAACGCGAACAATGCATAATCGCGGTGCGCGCCCATTGCGCCGTGCAATGCGCTGTACGCCGAACCTTGATCAACAATATGGCATTTGGTAAATTCCTGATAAATGGCATTGGCCTGTAGATAATACGAGTGCCAACGCGTTTCCCGGTCAAGCCATGCTGCGTCGGCTGTGACGAACTCAATCTGCGGGCGTGGGGGAGGGGCGAGCGCCTGTTGCGCATAAGCGGCGACGCAGTTTGGTAATATATCAGGTTGCGCGTAGCCGTAAAGATAGCGCAGTTCACGGGTTTCGCCGGGCTGCAGCATGAACACGCGCTTCGCCGCCAGAACAACATTGCCGCGCCGGGCGCATGCGTTTTTGAGCAGCGCGCCGTTCGTCACTTCAGCGTGTTTCAAAAACGCCTCGCCGTCCGTTGTATACGCCACCGGCGGCTCCTCGTCCAGCCATGCGAGAAATGCGGCGTTGGGATAATAATCGCCCCATGTCGCCTTGTCGCGGGGCGGCGCTTTTTGGGGACGTTTCAATCGCCACGCGGCCCATAATACTTTCGCCGCATCATTAACATGCGTGTCAACGACAAAATGTCGGTTGAAACGTCGCCGCCACGCCGTGAACAACCGTCCCAGTTTATGCGTCATGACCGGCGTGGGCAACAGGATATGCAGGTTCGCCGACCAAAACTCTATCAGCGCCACCTCGCGGGGCGCATCGCTTTCATTGGTGATGCGGCTGGTGGACAACAGCGCCGGCACATCGCCGGGTGGCGCTTCGATACGCTCCACCAGCAGCAGCCCGGCGCAACGGGTGCGTTTCTCGAAATAACCAACGCCGAAATAGCGTTCCTGCTGCGCATCCGCCGGCAGTTCCGACCACAGCGTGTTCCATGTGCGCCCCGCCGTCGCTACATACTTGTAGCCTCCCGCGAATTGCCCGCGTTTCGGGTCCCACTTGTTGATGTACTTGCCCGCCCGGTCCCAGTCCATCACCTCCACATGCCCCTCGTTATGGGCAAGCGCCGTTATGCGGTCGTTGCCGAGCGCATGCCAGTGATCGCGGGACGCGCCCTCGCTGGTATGATACCTCGCCCGTTCATCCCGAGAATGGTCCATTTCATAGGTGTAGCGCGGAAGTCCGGCGTCATCAACGCCCCATGAACCGAAAATGCCGTCACCTTCCGGGCATTCCGGCAGCGGCAACGGCGCAGCATCAAAGAAACGCCCATAAGCGTCACGTACACGTGTTGTATCTGCGGATGATGTCAATGTGAATCCTTTTATGAATTGAAGGCGATTGAATTATCATGATATAGTGCATTGGCGCAGTAGAGCAAGCCAAGGGTTATGCTTGCAAGGAGAGCATATTGATAGACATTACCGGATATGGAATGACTTTGCTGCTGCTGTTGGCGTGGCTGGGAAATGGCGCCTTTGCCGCGGATAACAACGGCGCGGCGCTGGAGCAGCATTTTAGGCAATTGACAAAAAGTTCATCATGGCGCTTGGTCGAGACGCGGCAGGTGGGATTCAAAACCCACCACCCCCAGGGCTTGACGGCTGCGGGCGACCGCTTTTATTTGTCGTCGGTGGAGGTTATTGACCGAAAAACGGACAGGGGAACAGGGCATCTGTTCGAAATGGACCGAAATGGCGCGCTGTTGCGTCAGATTACATTGGGCGAAGGAAAGATGTATCATCCGGGCGGCATTGACTACGACGGCAGGAACATCTGGGTCTCTGTGAGCGAATATCGTCCGGACAGCGCCTCTATTGTGTATGCCGTTGATCCGGACACGATAGAATATCGCGAAGTGTTCCGGTTCGACGACCACCTTGGCGCAATATCCCATTTTCCGGATAAAAATTTTCTCGTTGCGGTGAATTGGGGATCACGGCGATTCTACCGATGGAACACCGAAAAACGCGACGGCAAGTGGAGCGTGCCCGACCCGCAGAATCCGCTTATGCAGCCCAACGGTAGCCATTACATTGACTATCAGGACATGCAGCGCATTCCCGGAACGCCGTATCTTCTGTGCGGCGGCATACAAGGCTATTCATTACCGGACAACCGGTTTGCCGGGTTGCGTCTGGGCGGCATAGACCTCGTGCATGTGGAAGAACTGCGCGCGCACCACCAAATACCCGTGCCACCGCGCCCGCCAGCCGCGCCGGCATGGACGCAGAATCCACTTTATGTCGAATCCACGGATACCGGGTTGCGCTTCTATTTTGTTCCGGAGGATAACAAGTCGTCCATACATGTGTTTGACCTTAAAACAGAGAAATAGATGCAACACGTGAACGCGACATCACTGCCGTGTTATTGACGAAACGCGGTATGCGCAATCAAAAGGAAGCGCTCCTATCTTCTGGGAACAAAAGCGGTTTGGCGAAAACGTCTTGTTTCAAAAACAGATTGAATGTGATACAATGTTTCCCGGGTTCACGTTTGTGTCCCTGATAGATAGGAAGTCTCGCTTTATGTGCAATTTTTCGCGAAAAAACAGCCTCCGCGCTGCGCTTCTTTGTCTTGTTTGTCTTGGCGGCTTATTCGGCTGTACGCGCGCCACGATTCCGCTCACGCAAATTACCGTCCCCTTGCCCAAATCGCCGATTGGCATGGAAACCATAAGGGAATTGTTCGAGGGGTATGATGCTGGCAATTTTTCAAGTTTGTCGTGGTCGGAAGCCTTTGACGGGCTGCATGTAAAACTTTCACGCGAATATCCCTTCACAGACTGGAAAGGGATAGACTGGGAAGGGTTGTATGATGTGTACAAGCCGCGCATTGACGATGCGGAAGCGGCGGGGGATGAAGCCGCCTATTATCTTGCATTGCGTGAATACATTTTCAACATATCTGACGGCTATATGCATATTTCCGCCCCAGATGAATATCGCGAGGCGGCAATAGGCGGCGATTACGGTTTTTCGCTGCTGCCTTTGGACGATGGCCGAATAATTGTCGCTGATTTAGAGGCGGACGGATTTGCCGAGCATTCGGGTATACGTTGGGGCGCTGAAATTATCGAGTGGAACGGGATGCCGGCGCGGGAAGCGCTGAATGCGACATCCGTATTATGGAGCGACCACCCACCCGCCACGCATGAATACAGGCTGTTTGAAAAAAGCATGATGTTGACCCGCGCGCCTGTCGGCACAGAGGTGACCGTATTGTTCCACAATCCCGGACAGGAAAGCATCTGGGGCACGCGCCTGCGCGCGCGCCGCGATATGTTCAAGGGACTTGAAGACCTCACCCGACAAGGCAAGCCGTTCAGCGAATTTGAACCGCCCCTGGAAACACGCTTGCTTGACGGCAATATTGGCTATATCAAGATATATTGTCAGTCGCCCACGTTGGTAATGCCCTATCCCGCCCGCGCTTTTCGCCGCGCGGTGGAACGATTTGCCAAGGCGGAAGTGGGCGGTATTGTTCTCGATTTGCGCGGCAACAGCGGCGGCGCCGGCGACTTGGCCGCCACGTTTGCCGGGCATTTTACAAATGAGCCGTTGTTTTTCAGGAATGTGGTCGCCTATAGCGCGGAGAAAGGCGGCTTTGCGCTGCGGGAAGACGAGCGGCTTGTTGTCGAACCGCGCGATCCGGTCTACACCGGCCCCGTGGGAATGCTCATACATCGCAACACCCGCGACAGCGCTCAGGCCATTGTGGACGTGCTCTCGCCGCTGCCGCACGTGTTTGTTGTGGGCGCGCTTGCCACGGAAGGCTCCTATGCCTATCTTGGAGCGGAAATAACCATGCCCGAAGGACACAAAATCAGCTATCCCACAGGGCGGATGCTGGATGAAGCGGGCAACATCCTGGTTACAAGCGGCGCAGATATGGAAAGCCGCGTCGCGCCTGACCTGCGCACGCCATTCACGCTAGAGAACTTGGACATATTTTTTAATCAGGGCGGCGACCCGGTTCTTGACCATGCGGTTGCGGAAATCAAGCGGCGGGCGGAACAGCCATAACCTTCAGTCGGACGCGGGCGCACAGTTCACGCGTTTACCGCATCAATCCAATTCTTCATGCCGCGCATCATACCCGGCGTCGGGTCTTCGGGGTCGAGTTCAAACTCCATGCAGATGAAACCGTCAAAATTGATGGCGCGAAGCGAGGCAACCGTTCTCAGCAAATCGAGGTCGCCTTCGCCGATAACGGTTTCTTCCCCGCCGTTTTTCCAGTCTTTCAGATGCAGGCAATGCACCCGCGCGCCCAACCGCTCGATCACTTCATGCGGCGCTTCGCCGGAACGAATGATGTGCCCCGTGTCCACGCACGCGCCGATAAAGGGATGCAGGTTCTTTACGGCGTTCAAGGTGTCCGTCGCCTTGTCGTAACGCGCGCCGGGGCCATGATTATGTATGGCGATTTTGATGCCGAATTCATCCACCAGTTCTTCCAGCCCGGCAAAGGAAGACGGTTCAGGGTCGGCGCTTAAATATTGCGCGCCCAGTTTGGAGGCAAATTCAAACTTACGCCGATTTTCCGCCGCATCCCCGCCGAAACCTTCAACGCCGTAGCAGGGAACGGTTGCCTGTCGTTTTTTGATTAGCGCCATGATTCCTGGCAACTCGATATTATCCGGATCAGGCGGAAAATGGACCCCACAAAACTCAATCATGCTCAAGTCCAGTTTTGCCAGTTGATCCAACGCGCCCGCCGTGTCGAAATGCCGGAAACTGTAACTCTGCGCCCCAAGAATCGTGTAATCGCTCATGGTAAAGAACCTCCCGTTGTAATGTGTTGAATACGCGGCGCTGGTTGTCAGACTGCTGCGCGTTTGACTTTGTATTCATCCATCAATCGCGTGAAATTTTCAAACAAATAACGGCTGTCATGCGGTCCCGGCGAAGATTCGGGATGATACTGCACACTGAAGATGGGCAGCCGCTTGTGATACATGCCGGAACAGGTTTTGTCGTTCAAGTGAAGGTGACTGAACACCACTTCATCCGGGTTCAACGAATTGGCGTCCACTGCAAACCCGTGGTTTTGAGCGGTGATTTCCACTTTGCCCGTGTCGCAGTAGAGGACAGGTTGGTTGCCGCCGCGGTGGCCAAACTTGAGCTTGTACGTAGTGCCGCCCAGCGCATGGCCAAGAATTTGGTGTCCCAGGCATATCCCGAAAATGGGGATTTCTTTTTCTATAAACGCGCGCACGGTGGGATAAACATACGGGAGCGCCGCCGGGTCGCCGGGACCGTTGGACAGGAACACGCCGTCAGGGTCGCGGGCGAGCACTTCCTCGGGGCCGACCGTGGCGGGCATGACCGTAACGGCGCATCCGGCCTGTTCCAGCAGGCGCAGTATATTGCGTTTGATACCGTAGTCAATGGCTACCACCCGATACTTGGGATTATCAGGCGTGTTCCATTCATACGGCTCTTTGATGGACACGTCCTTGACAAAGTCACTGCCCGCCATGTCCGCGCTTGCGCGCGCCTTGGCGACGAGCGAATCATGATTGTAGTCGCTTGCGCTGATGATTGCCTTCATGGCGCCTTTGGTGCGCAGCAATCGTGTGATGTGCCGCGTATCCACGCCGTCTATGGCGACAATACCGTGGCGCTTCAGGTATTCAGGAAGCGTTTCAACGGCGCGCCAATTGCTCGGCTCGAAACAGCATTCGCGCATCACAAATCCGCGCACATGGGGCGTATCCGACTCCACGTCGTCTTTGTTCACGCCGTAATTTCCGATATGCGGGCAGGTCATGGTCACGATTTGGCCTGCATAGGACGGATCAGTAAGAGTCTCCTGGTAGCCGGTCATGCTCGTATTGAACACCAATTCACCGGCGGATTCTCCGTCGGCGCCTACGGCGCGCCCTTCAAAGATGCTTCCGTCCTCTATGGCAAGTATGGCTTTTTTCATGCAGATTTCTCGCTGGATGGTTCCGTTCACGACAGGGGAACTATATCATATTCTCAGCGTTCACTGCGAAAAGAAGCGCGCCGGACACATTGTTCATGTAATGTGTCCGGCGACGCCTGCGCAAACGGCCTCAAAAACTATAGTCGTGAAAGATTTTTGCCGCGTCTTCACATACAGGGTATTCCGAGGGATAGCGCATATATTCAACGTGACCGTCCATGCAAAGGGCATTACTGCCGCCCGGCACGTGATTGAAGTTTTGCGTCGCCGTGCTGACGGTGTCGAGCATGATAAACACATGCGACTGTCCGCAACATCCGTGTGCGCCCGGGTTGTTAATGTCGGTAATCAAGAAGCGCTCGATACCTTCGCGAAGCCGGTAGATCGTATCGGTACCGGCGTTTCCGGTGGCCGGCCCCAAGCCGCCCGCATCGTCGGCTGTATTCAAATCACGGTCCTTTATCTCATGATCAATGTTCTCGCTGAAAGTAACGCCATGGGCGCGCTGAATCGAAGCGATATTTTCCAGTTCTTCGGCGCCGACAGCCACCCAACCCAAATAGATGTAGCTGAGCGTGCTAAAGCGTCCCGGATCAATAATCCGTTGGTTGCTTTCATCCAGATAATACCAAAAACCAACATTATCCGGACCGCCGGTGGTCAGCAGCATTTTGCCGTCACTGTCCGAAGGACATACAATAATATTGTCGTCATTCAGGTATTCAGGATACAGCGAGAGACCGTCCAGACCGGCAAGCCCGCGCCGCGTGCGCGGGTATTTTTCGCCTGGGCTTTCACTGGCGTACATTTTGAACACGAGTCCCATCTGTTTGAGGTTGTTTTGGCAGCTGGCGCGCCGCGCCGCCTCCCTTGCCCGCGAAAGGGCGGGAAGCAGGATTGCAGCAAGAATGCCGATAATCGCAATAACGACCAGCAGTTCAATCAGAGTGAATCCCTTTGGTTTTCCTTCGCTTCGCGCGAAAACATTTTCGATCATTTTTGTCTCCTTTGAGTTGTCTCAAACATTTCTACAAAACAATTACTACTGTTGAGGTACGAAATGTTGAATCAACAAAGAAGACGGCAATGAGACAGGTAGATTGTGATGCAACCTCTGTCAGCGGAATGGGTATTCCAAACGCCGTTTTTCAACGAAACGGAAAACGGACAGGAATATGCTCCCATAGGAAGGATATCTTGAAAAGAACTGGAGGCGTATGCATTATTTGAAAGCGCAAAACGGGAGGGACAGTCGTGTAAGGCGCACATCAAACAACCCGCGGTCTTCTGCGTCACAACAGACAGCACGTCTTTATTTTCCGAATTATAATCGCCGGAAAATGCGATAACTGCCACATGCGCGGAAGACTGCGCGCAGCAGGAAGCATAACACGCCTGCCCACGTTCATCGTCGTGATCATGATCCCCATGAATATACGGACATACCCTCATGGGAAAGGCTAGGAACAGAAGCGCCCCAAGGAACAAGCGCATATATTTATTACACATGGGTTTCATTGCATATATTATACCATGCGGCTGTCGGTATCGTTGCCGTCGGCGCTACTCGTTTTCTCCCGGCTTCAACCGCAAGGACGCCTTATACGGCAAATGATCAGAAGCGACGCGTGTGGCGTCATTATAAATGATTTCCGAAGAAAGCGTCTCAAATGCGCTGCTCACAAAGATATAATCAATACGTCGCATCGGGTTATTGACGGGAACCGTTCCGCGTATTGTGTTGTCAGTCTTCGTTATGGTGTCAATGAGTTGCCAGGTAATCCGCTGCATGCCCGGCGCCGTCACATGCTCGTTCATATCACCTGCAAGGATAATCGGATTGTCGCCGAATTCCGCTACAATGGCTTCGGCTTGCGCAAGGCGCTCTTGGCCGTTCAAACCCAGATGCGTGTTCATTACATCCACCTGTCGGCCGTGCCATTCCACCGTTACTATCAAACAACCCCGCGGCTCTGCATTTGTCGGATTGGGAAGCGTCAGATTCCGGGACGCCCTTATTGGCAGACTGGTAAAAGTTGCATTGCCGTAATCACCACCTGCGAACCGGTAGTTTGGCTCAAAGATTACCGTCATATCAAGCAATTCGGCGAAAACAGCGGGCATGTCAATGTTATTGGTACGGGGCAGGCCGCGGTCAACTTCCTGCAAACACACGATATGCGGTTTGAGTGCTTGTATAACGCGGGCGATACGCTCAAGATCAATCTGGCTGTCCGCGCCTTCCCCATGATGAATATTATAGGTGGCAACCACAAGGGGGGCGGGGGAATTGACGTCAACGGCAAACAGATTGAGCCCCGAGAGGACCAGTAGAAGGAGGACGAAAAAACGTTTCATAGATGCTGTCCCATCAGAGTTCTTGAAAAGAAACACCGGGAAACGCATGCAACGACGCATTTCCCGGCGTATTTTGCGAAAAATTACAGACCGTCAACATCCATGCCCGTGACAAGCCATTTGCCGTCTTCCTTGGTAAAAGTAAGTTCTACTGCGACACTGCCGGCGATGCTCATCAAATCCACTGGATAGACGCTGCACACGCCATCCACAATCGTGAATTGCGCATCTTCAAGGCTGACTTCCGCTTCATCAAGATATCCGGCTTCGATGGCCTGCTCAATGAATCCGGCGAGTGTTTCCTTGTCCGGCGCCTGACGGGCCGTGAAGTTTTCCGAGATGGTGGCAAGGAACTTGTCCATGTCCTGTTCAATTAGTCCCTGTGACCACTGGTCGAGCTGAAGCCGCACCATCTCTTCGTCGGAAAGCCCCGAACCGCCGGTTGCGCATCCGGTGACAAGCGCCGCGAACAGTACCATTACCAAACCATTCAGCAATACAATCTTTTTCATTGTGTTTCTCCCATGCGTAACGCATTTTTTTTGCTCCCGGTTATTCAGGATGTACCTATTTGAAAAGATACTATACCAATATATGCCCGCTGAAAAAAAACAATGCCCATAAAACATCATCGGAAAGCGCGTTGATTCAATCACGAGGGAATTCATTTTTGCCTCTTCAGCAAACGCCGTATTTCCCGATCTGTTTCGCGTTCGCGAATAGTGGCGCGTTTGTCAAAAAAATGTTTCCCTCTGCAAAGTCCTATTTCAATCTTCAGTTTGCCCTGCTTGAAATAGACGCTCAACGGCACCACAGTAAGCCCTTTTTCTTCAACCCGGCGTTGAAGTTTGTTTATTTCCCGTTTATGCAACAATAATTTACGGCGGCGTTCAGGGGGATGGTTGTTGATATTTCCTTGTTCATACGGGCTTATTCGCGCGCCCACAAGCCATGCCTCGCCCTTTTCAAAATCCACGTAAGACTCCTTCAGGCTGATAGCGCCTTTCATGCGCACCGACTTAACCTCGGTGCCCGCAAGCGCAATACCCGCCTCCAGCTTTTCCAACACGAAATAATCATGCCAGGCGTGTCTGTTTTTCGTTACTATTTTAAGGCCGTCCGCCATAATTTAATCCTGTCGTTCCTTTTCCCCCGTTTCCGCGGGCGTGTCGGAGTCTTCTCGCTGCGCCTTGTTCATGGACATCTTCAACTCAGCGCGCACATCATAATTGTCGCAGGCTACAAATAACGCAATATCATCCAGTTCCGAAACGACGCCGCGCCATTTGTTCGCTGTTTCTTCAATACTGTCTCCATTGTGCCCGCGCAGCAGTCCGGATATGGCGAATTCCCGCGCGGCGTCAAAACATGCGTTTACAAGCGGAAGCGGCCGGATGGCGATATACAAATTGCCCATTCGCGGGTAATGTTGATTCAACTGATCGGATTGGAGCAAATTGCGCGCGAGCGCGGCGCTCGAACTGAATAACAGACCGTGACCGTAACTCGCAACGGCAGGTTCAATAGACGGGCCGCCGATAAGAGGCACATAAGCCAACAAATGGTCGTCATCAAGACGCGGCGCCAAGTCCACCTCGCCCGTTTCCTCAGGAACCGGCGCTATTCGCTCAAAAAGCGCAAGTACCATATCCGTGTTTGCAGCAAATGTTGCAGCAAGCAACGGCGCCGGGAGCATCTCATAGGGCTCGACGCCGAACAGTCCGAAACGCATGGAGGTCTCTGCAAGGCGCAACGCATTATAAAACAACATCTGCGCGTCCGTAATTGATTCGACCGGCGTTAAATCGTCATTGGCTTCTTCGAACAACCCTGCGACAGGTTCGAGCGCGGGAAACATGGTTGCAAACGTTTTTATCAATTCCAACGGTGACACGCCCATATCCGCGCTTAACGTTGCCATGCAGTCAAAAGGAACCGGGAACTCCCGCGGCGATAATGTTGCCATGAAGGGCGCGTACTGTTCGACAAACTCGCGGGATAAGCGACACTCGGTTTCCGCAATCACCGTAGCGGGTTGCAGATGCAGCACAATTTCCAATTGCTCAAACGGGCTGTCCGTCATATCCAAAGCGTTGGACTTGATTCGGCAGAAAATGTCCGTTCCCGCCGCTTTTCTGGCGCTTTCCATAAAACGGCTCCTATCCAAGGTCTCTGGAGGAGACAGCGTAAGCGCCCGTATGAGGCTTGCGCGATGAGGAGAAAATAACAGTGTGCGTCCGCGAACGGCATAATAAATGTTGGCGTCCGGAACATGGAAAAGGCGCAAGCCCCCGGCAAAATCCGTTTCTATTGAAGGCGAAAAACGAATAAACCTTTCCGCAATACCTCCGATGCGGGTCATGTGCACGGATATGACGACATTGTTTACACGGTCAAACGATGGAGCGCTAACGTGACACAAGTCAGCGCTGAGATTATTCAGAAGCCATTCCGGGATGGGAAGATCGCCCGCAATAATTTTATACACCCGTTGCGCCTCGTTCCATCCCGGCGCAAGAGAAAACACCCGGCTTTCGATCAGTGCGTCGCGACAACCCAAAATATCGTTTACATAAAACTCGATGTTATTGTCAGCGGGCACAAAAGCGCTTCTTTCATAGTTGTCACGAGTCAACCAAAGACACAGCAGCAACACAACAACGAGCAGGGGGAAGACAAACTTTGCGACACCGCTGCTGTGTCTGCGAAGATTGCGGCGGCGCTTTCGCAAACTGCCGCCCCAGGTATAATTACGAACCACTTCACTCATGGAATAATTCTCCCGTCAGTGGTATTGTCAGGAAATCACCGGGGTTGCCGTCGTTATCGGGCAAGGCCAGGTTCATTCTGCGGAATTTGGGCAGTAAAACAACGCTGTGCCGGGTATGGTCATTCCAAACGTCTCCCAGTGACACCGTCTCTCGAGATGCCGCGTCAAAAGACGTTAAAACGCGTTGCGCATCCAAGTCGCCGATGATCCGCATATCGGCAAAGAAGGACTGAATTGTCGCATACCTGCCAATGGTGAACTCGTCCGCAACCGTGTTGTCCGGCAATACGCCAAGCAACAAGCCGTTTTTTTCTTCTCGAACAACGATTTCTTTGCCAAACTCCACAATCGCGGCACGGGGCTCATCTTCGACAAACCCGGCCAGCAAAACATGCACGCCTGATATATGCGCGCTGCGCCTCAGGCGATTCAAAGCGGTGTTATAGTCGTCGGAAAACTGCATAATATCCCGTAAAATAAATTCAATGGGCGCTTTGTCGGGACGCGTTATGCCGCTTGTTTGAACTCGTTCGACGCACACCGTCAGACCGGTTTCGTTCATGCAGGTAAAAACCCCCGCATTCCAGGGAAAACCGGCCTGCATGAACGCATTGCCGGAAGTGGGACGCGTCCGTGTAATTACATTTTGTTCAGGCAGCGCCCAATCCAGATTTCTACCGACAATTAATTCATCTGCGCCTGCGCGTTCGCCCACTGCGGCAAACATCGTGCATAGGGGCGCGGCGAACAACGCGGTTTTCTCTTCTATCAGGTCGTAAAGCGGCGCATGCTGCAAGAGCCAAAATGCGTCAAACGGCAGATCAGCGCCCGATGCCATGCCTTCCATTTCCCGTATCAGGTCAAGCGAAAGCTCCTGAAGCAATACTCGTGACCCCATGCCCAACACTGGCAGCATGAGCGCCTTTGTTTCCAAAAAGGACGGAATATAACGCAGCATGCCCGACGATGGCGTCCATTCGCCCCTGTCAACTTTGGAAACCACGCGCATTTCATACAACCGCTGGATATCCTCAAGAAATTCCCCGCCTCGGGCAATGCCAATCTCGCGTGGCGTCCCCTCAAGATCAACCACAACACCATTGGGAATTTCGTGAACAAGTAGAACAGGGGGTTGTTTGTGTTCCGTCTGTTCTTTATTATCGTCACGTGATACGGGGCGGCTCATCATGCTCTCGAATTGTTCGTAAAACCAATCTTCTATGCCCGGGCCGTAAAATGTTGATGTTGACTCATACGTTGGATCGGAATACAAATGACGCGGCACAAAATACATCAGGTGATTGTTGGCAAGGCCGACAGAGAACTGCGCTTCATAGCCCCGCGCCAACGCTCTGCGGCGCGCCTCAAGCGCCAGTTCCACGCATGCCTCGCCAGGAAAAAAATTAATCAGCAGGTCGTTTATTTCAAGAGACTGCAAAAACACCCTGTCGGGAAGCAATATGTCAAGCAGGGTCGCGGGGAGCGCCGCTTCCTTATAGTGAACACGCAGCGTCACGTCGCCAAACATGATATATCCGGCTGTCTTATAGGCCAATCGCGCCAATGAACGCCCCACGGATTCTGTACGTTCCCATCCAGACTTTTGCTCGGGATTGCCCGTGGTCTGATTGCCCTGCGCGCCGTTTAGAAAAATGGGAACGCAACTCGGTCCCAGCAATTCCTCCATTTCGAGATAATAAAAACCGGGATAATCGGAAGAAAAGGAGAAAAAGTCTTCGCCTCCCACAGAGGTGGGGTGCGCCGAAAAATTTGTGACTATGCTAATGGGATTACCGTCGGCGTCTTCCACAAGTATGACGCCGATTTGTTCATCAATAGGCCCGTCGGCGTAGCGACGGTTAACAGATAGTCCCTCATGCGCGCCAACGGCGTATCCCAGCGCGGCGCGTTTACGTTTGTCGTAGGCGTTGCGCATGGAGTCAACGATTCCCTGCGCAGTTTGTTCCAACACTTCAGGTATGTACCTGCCTGATACAAAACGAATCAGGATGTTGCGTGTTGTGGCGCCTTGTGCGCTGTGCGTATGCGTCGCGGTGAGAATAATATTTTCAGGCGACACCGTGTCACTGGCCAGCTCGAGCACCCGCGCGCGCAGCTCCGGCATTATGCCGATGAGATCAACGCTTACGAGAAACAAGCGCGTTTCACCGTCGTCAAGATATAATGTCCGAGCCCACACAGGATCGTGAACCGACGTTGAGTTTCGGCCCATGCGCGCGCCATAACCGCTCAGCGGTGTGCCGACGGGCGCCGTAATATCAATCTTGGCAGCGCCGGCTTCAAGCGCATCCGCAAACGCGCAGGCGCATAGGGAAAGCAGTAAAAATATGGCGAATCTCATGATATTCCTTGTTCTTTTTCCGGGCGCAAGATATTCGGCCTGCCGGGCGCAGCCTGTCATCAGGAACAACTCGACCCGATACCCTGATCCCATGTCCTTTTCATCAGCGCTTGCCGCGCCAAGACAGCACCTTTTTCAGCGCAGACACGACTTCATTCAACTGCTTATCGCTTAACTGCGGATGCAGCGGCAACGAGAGTATTTCGTCGGACAGGCGCGTCGCCTCAGGGAATTGTTCCGGGCGCAACCCCAACGCTTCCCGATAATAACGATGTAGATGCAATCCGTAGAAATGCACCCCTGTGCCTATGTTTTCCTGTCGCAACGCGTAAGCGATTTCGTTGCGTGTCCAGCCTATTTTATCTAACTTAAGCCGTATTATAAACAAATGCCAGGCATGTTCCACATTGGGAGCCTCACAGGGAACATCTATCTCATCCATTTCAGATAAAACGGCGCGGTACATGGCCGCAATGCGCGCGCGCGAAGCTTTGAAACGAGCAAATTTTTTAATTTGCTCAATGCCCATCGCGGCATTCACGTTTCCCAACGCATATTTATAACCCGGTATAATTACCTCGGGCGGCGCGCTGATGGCGCTGCGCCCGTAACGGTCCCAAGCAGTGGCGGTCATGCCGTTGGAAGCAAGAAGGCGCAGGCGCGAAGCCGCGTCCTCGTCCTGCAAGGCAATCATGCCGCCTTCCATTGTTGTGATGTTTTTTATGGCGTAAAAACTGAAACAGGCGGTGCCGCTTCCGCCAATGGGAACGCCCCGGTATGTTGCCCCAAGCGCATGGGCGGCGTCTTCAACCACTGGCAGGCCGTATTTGTCGGCAATAACGCGGATGGCGTCCATGTCGCAGGGATGCCCCGCGATATGGACGGGCATGATGAGCTTTGTGCGCGGCGTTATGGCCTCTTCCAGCAGCGCGGGATTCATGTTCAGGGTGCGCGGGTCAACATCCACAAAGCGGGGAACCGCGCCCATGTTAAGGATGGTGTTGCCCGTGGA
>DSBB01000119.1 GCA_011046175.1 Candidatus Hydrogenedentota bacterium
ATGCGGATGTTTTCGGGCCTGTTCACTGGCGTTTTGAATGCAACGGCTGGTCGTTCATCGGGTTCAATTCCTGCGAAGAATCGAAGAGCGAAGTCACAGTGAGCGCAGAGGAGCTGGCATGGCTGAAGGCGCAGGCGGACGCCATCGTTCCTGAACAACCGATTGCCCTGTTCTGCCACCATCCCTTGAATCCGAACACCAAGGCGTACCGGATTTTGAATGCCGACGCCGTCCTCGCCCTGTTCGCCAAACATGCGCTGAAGATTGCGGCGGCCGGACACTGGCATGGCAATCAGGTGGAAGAACAGGACGGCGTGTTGTTTGTCACCACCGCCTGTTGCTCTTCAACACGCCCCAACTTCGACAATACTCCCGAAAAAGGATACCGCAGCCTTGACGCCGGGGTTGCAACGACACGAACGGACTTTACCGTTGTCGGCTCATGACCGGCTTTTTTGTCCTTGAATCCGAAACCGACACGGAGGTTATATTCATGGCGACCATACTGGATGCAATCAAGAGCAAAGGCGTACTCGTATCTGACGGCGGGTGGGGTTCGTTCCTCGTGGCGAAGGGCTTGCAAGCGGGCGAAAGTCCGGAATCGTGGAACCTCGGCAATCCTGACGCGGTGCGTGATATTGCGCGGATGTATGCCGAGGCGGGCGCGGACGTGGTGCTCACCAACAGTTTTGGCGGCACACGCTATAAACTGGAGCATTACGGGCTGGCGGACAAGGCAGCTGAAATCAATACGGCGGCGGCCCGCTTGTCTCGTGAGAGTATACCCGCGGACAGGTTCGTGTTGGCGTCCATGGGTCCCACGGGAAAGATATTGATGACGGGCGAGGTCGGTGAAGAGGAACTCTACGACGCGTTCACGGAGCAGGCGCAGGCGCTGGCGGCGGGCGGCGCGGATGCGTTTACCGTGGAGACCATGAGCGCGCTGGACGAGGCGTCAGTGGCGGTGCGCGCGGTAAAGGAAAACACGTCGCTGCCTGTGGCTGCCAGTTTCACCTTTGATACGAAGACGTCGTCGGGCTATCGCACCATGATGGGCGTGTCGCCCGAGCAGATGGCGGAAGCGATGCTGGCGGCGGGCGCGAACATCTTGGGCGCGAATTGCAGTCTCGGTTCGGAAGAAATGATTGCCGTGATCGCCGCATTGCATGCCGTCGCACCGGACACACCGCTGATCGTTCATCCCAACGCCGGGAGACCCGTTCAACAGGATGACGGCAGCATTCTCTACCCGGAAACGCCCGCCTGCATGGCGGGCAATGTGCGCGCGTTGATTGACGCGGGCGCGTCCATCATCGGCGGCTGCTGCGGCACGGGCCCCGAGCACATCCGCGCCATCCGCAAGGCTGTGGACGAGGCTTTGTACTGATGTCGTTGTTACCACAAGATTTGTTTACCGGGTACCACGTGATGGCGAAGCCGGCGGGGCCGTCGTGCAACCTGCGTTGCGCTTATTGCTTCTATCTGGAAAAATACAAGTTGTATCCGGACCGGAAAGAGCCGATCATGTCGGAGGCAACTCTTGAGGCGTATATCCGGCAGTACATTGAGGGCTTGTCCCATCTTCCGGAGATACACTTTGCGTGGCAAGGCGGCGAGCCCACGCTGGCGGGACTGGATTTTTTCCGCAAGGCGGTGGCGCTGCAACAGCAATACGGCGGCGGCAGGGTGATTCACAACGCGCTTCAGACCAACGGCATACTCATAGACGACGCGTGGTCGGCGTTTCTTGCGGAACACAATTTTCTGATCGGGCTGTCGCTGGACGGTCCGGAGCGGTTTCATGACGCGTTTCGACTTGACGCCGCGGGCAGGGGCAGTTTCAAACGGGTAATGGCCGCCCTTGAAACCATGAAACGGCATAATGTGGAATTTAACATCCTTGCCTGCGTAAACCGTCAAACGGCGGAAGCGCCGGAGGAGGTATATCGCTTTCTGCGCGCGCACGGCTCCGGGTTCATTCAATTCATCCCCATTGTGGAACGCAGCATCGCGGCGGACGATCCCAATGCATTGACACTGGTAAAACCGGACGGTGACATTGAAGCGACCGTGACCCCGTGGAGCGTTATGCCGTTGCAGTACGGCAAGTTTCTTGCGGGCGTGTTTGACCTGTGGGTGCGTCACGATGTGGGCACGGTGTTCGTGCAGTTGTTTGACACGGCGCTGGAGGCGTGGATGGGCTACGAGCCGAGCCTGTGCTTCTTTCGCGAGACGTGCGGCGACGCCATGATTCTTGAATCCAACGGCGACCTCTATTCCTGCGACCACTTTGTGTATCCCGAACACCGCTTGGGCAACTTGCATGAACAGCCATTGTCCACGATGGCGCGTTCAGAAGAGCAACGTGCCTTCGGCGACGCAAAGCGGGACAGACTGCCCACTTATTGCAATTCTTGCCAATTCCATTTCGCCTGTCGCGGCGAATGTCCCAAGCACCGTTTTACGGTTACCCAGGACGGTGATCCGGGCTTGAATTACCTTTGTGAAGGTTACCGCTACTTCTTCAGGCATATAGACCCTTATATGCAATTTATGGCCAATGAGCTGCGTCATCGTCGCCCCCCGGCAAACGTCATGGGATGGGTGCGCCAACAGGAAAGCGGCGCGCCTGAATCGGCCAAACCCGACCCGAACCGTCCCTGTCCCTGCGGCAGCGGCCGCAAGTATAAAAAATGCTGCGGGCGAAACAAATAAAATTTGTGGTTTTTCGAGACGACCACATGATTTTTTTTTCAAAACGACGCTTGGCCTGTGTAATAATGATCGCCCGGGTAAAATGACCTTAAACGAAAGGAGCATACAAATATGGGCGTTATTTATGTAGCCTTGGGTATGACGGTGGCGGCGGTGGGGTTGCTGCTCTGGTTTCTCTCCCATGAACATTATCTTTACGGCTTTTTCAAGATGCTCGCCTCGACGGGGTTTATTTTCTTATGCATATCGTCCGGGGGGATTCATAGCGCCTATGGCTTGATTATTTTAGTCGGGCTGGTGTTGTCATGGTGGGGGGATTTATTCCTGATTTCCCGCGGCGCGGGCATTTTCATGCTGGGACTCGTTTCTTTCTTCCTTGCCCATATTTGCTACATCGCCGCTTTTATTGTCTATGGGACTGACTTGTCCAGCGCCCTTATCGCGCTGGCTGCGCTGATTGTTCCCTGCGCTTTCATTGTGCGCTGGCTTCATCCGCATCTGGGCAAAATGCGCATCGCTGTCTATGCGTATATGTGCGTGATCACCCTTATGGCGGCGTTGTCCGTCAGCGCTGCGGCGGCCCATGGCGGTCTGCTCATCCCTCTGGGCGCGATACTGTTTTTCTGCTCGGATATTTTCGTTGCGCGTGACCGTTTTGTCAGGCCGGGCAATATAAATGCGTATATTGGTTTGCCCTTGTACTACAGCGGCCAGGTGTTGTTGGCGATGACGCCGTTGTATGTGCAATAGTTTGGAAGCAACTACATCCGTACAGGAGTTGAACATCATGGTACAAACAGCCTCGACAATGATGTCACTGGGCGCAAAAGCGCCTGATTTTTCGCTGCCGGACACTTCCGGCAATATGGTTTCTCTTTCGGACTTCGACGGGGCGAAGGCGTTTCTGGTCATGTTTATCTGCAACCATTGCCCCTTTGTGAAACACGTGCGCGACCAACTCGCCGATCTGGGCGCGGCCTATCAGGAAAAGGGCGTGGGCGTGGCGGCGATCATGTCCAATGATGTCGCCAACTTCCCTGACGACAGCCCGGAGAAGATGGCCGAGGAAGTACGGCTGGCGGGCTATACGTTCCCGTATCTGTATGATGAAACCCAGTCGGTGGGGAAGGCGTACCGCGCGGCATGCACGCCGGATTTCTTTCTGTTCGACGGCGACAAGCGGCTGGTCTATCGCGGCCAGTTGGATGATGCGCGACCGGGCAACGACAAGCCGGTAACGGGCGCGGACTTGCGGGCGGCGCTTGACGCCGTGCTGGCGGGCAAACCCATTCCCGAACCGCAGAAGCCAAGCATCGGCTGCAACATCAAATGGAAAGTCGGAAACGAGCCGGATTACTTTCCCGCCGCGAAGTGATCAAAACCGCGCTGGGTAATGGGATGTCCGTTCAGCAACACTGCGGGTTCGCCCTCCTGCACTGTTCCGATACAGGTTAAAGGCAGGTCGAACGCCGCCGTGAAATGCGCGCACACATCCGCCTCCGCGTCCGGCGCAATGGTGAAGGCCAATTCGTAATCCTCGCCGCCCGACAGCGCGTACTCTTCCGGCGCGCGGCCTGTTGTCGGGGCATAACTGCGCATCTCCTGCGAGACGGGCAGTTTGTCTTTTTCAATGACTACGCGCACGCCGCTACGCTCGGCAATGTGTCCCAAGTCCTGCGCCAATCCGTCGCTCACATCTATCATGGCATGAACGCCGGTCTGACGCGCCAGCCACGCGCCTTCCTTGAGGCGCGGACGGGGGCGCGTATGAGCCTCGATCAGCGCGGTCTGTTCGGCGTCGCCCCGTTCAAGCGCCGTCATGCCGAGGGCGGCGCTCCCCGGATAACCGGAAACAGCGATGATGTCGCCCGGCTTTGCGCCGCTGCGATAGCGGGGCTCAACGTCCGGCGCCATTTCGCCAACCACTGCAATATCCAACATGATGCCGTTCAGCGTACGCACCGTGTCGCCGCCCGCAACAGGGACGTCAAACTGTCGTGTCAGGTCGCTGACGCCCGCATATAATCGTGAGAGATATTCCGTCTCCGTATTAGCGGGACACCCCAAAGTAATCAGCAGGCATCGCGCCGCGCCGCCCATGGCGGCGATGTCGCTGAGCGCCACCGCCGCCGCTTTCCGGCCGATGGCTTCGGGCGTCATCCAGTCGCGCCGGAAATGCACTTCTTCGATCATGGCGTCGCAGGACAACAACACCCGCGTATTGCCCATCTGCACGATGGCGCAGTCGTCGCCGGGACCGCACAGCAGCCCGGACGCGCCCGGCAACCCCGCCGTCAGCGCTTTGATCAGGCCGAACTCGCCCAATGCGCCGATGCCGCTCATGGCGCCGTCGCTTCGATATCGCGCCACGCCTGCGGCAGCGCGTCAATAATATCGCGGGCTATCAGAGCGCGTTCCGTCTTGTCGCGCGCCGCAATGTCGCCCGCCAGACCGTGCGCGTACACGCCTGCGCATGCCGCGTTAAAAGCGTCAAGCCCCTGCGCCAGCAGCGCGCCGATGACGCCCGACAACACGTCGCCCGACCCGCCTGTGGCCATGCCTGAATTGCCCGTGGGACATTGCCGGATGCGTCCGTCCGGCGCGGCGATGACCGTTCCCGCGCCCTTCAGCGCCACGACCACCCGCCACAGCGCCGCATACTTCGCCGCGACGCCCGCTCGGTCCTGCTGTATTTCCTTTGTGGTCAATCCGGTCAGCCGCGCCATTTCGCCGGGATGCGGCGTGAACACCGCGTTTTCATTTGCCGCGGCGTCTCGCGGCGTCAGTCTTTGCCGATGCGCCGCAAAGGCGTTCAAGGCGTCCGCGTCCGCCAGCAGCGGCAGCGACCGCGCCTGCACCAGCCGCCGCGCCAGCCGCATGGTTGAAGGGTGCCTGGACAGTCCCGGCCCGATGACCATGGCCGACTTGTCTTGAATAAACGCCTGGATGGCGTCCAACGCCTCGAAGGCCGTCGTGGCGGTGTCTGTTGCCGGCAGCGGCAGGAGCATCGGCTCGACCAGCGCCGCGGCAAGCGCGTCCGCCAGCGGCGCGGGCACGCCCGCTGTGACCAGCCCGACGCCAGAACGCATCGCCGCGTCGCATGTCAGTTTTGCCGCGCCGGTGAACCCGCGCGATCCCGCCAGCACAAACAGGTGGCCGAACGCGCCCTTGTGTCCGTCTTGCGGACGGGGCGGCAGCATCATGCGTATTTCTTCGTGGGACAACAATTCCGGCATACGCGCATCTCCTGATGATAGATTGCTGTCATTATGCTACGCATTGGTTGGGAGAAACAATTCCCGGGCAATGGAAATACGGCCTGGTGTTCGGGTATGGGACTTATGGGACGTATGAGATATTCATGTGCCATTAAGTTGTTCCGCGAACCTTCTTGTTTTTGATCATAGTTTCTGGTCTAAGCGTTGCTAAAGCGTGTCTCGGCGCGTCATCTCATTTTGCGCCATGCGTCTTCGTACAGCCCAATCTGGTCGAAGGGGATATGCGCGACACCATAACGGGCCGCTTCTTCCGCCGACCAGTTCAGGCGTTCCGTGCCTTCCGTCTTGAAAGCGTCGCTTTCCGGATATTCACGGTTGTCCAGCGATTCCACGGCATCGTGTTCGCGCAGGAACAGCGTGTCACAGCGCACGACCGCATTGCCGCGCACCAACGCGGCATTGTGATTTTCTTCCAGTTGCGCCAGCTTCGGATAACGCTGCAGGTAGAGTTCCCTGTCTATGGCGGGGTCGTCAAGGGCGTCAGCCACAAACTTGCGCCACCGCTCGTCGCTCCATGCCGAAAAACTCACTGCCGCGCCGCAATCCACAAACAGATTGCCTTCCACAATGTTGTCCTTGCCGCCGTGAATCTGCACGCCGCCGAAATGCGTCGGGGTCGCGCATACGCGCTGGAACACATTGCCCTGAATCAAGACGCCGCTGATGGCGTCGTCAAGGCGTATGCCCGCGCGTTGTTTGGAACCTGCCTCGCCGGTGGCTTCCCAATTGCCCAAATGCCGCCAATAGTTGTGACGAAACACAATCCCCCGGAAGGTGGCGTTGCCCCACATGTCCACCGCGCCCTGATCGTCCGACTCCAAGACGACGCGATGCACTTCGTTGAGCTCGATCAGGTGATCATTGCCGCCTACCCGAAACGCGCTGCTTGACACGTCATGGACAAGGTTGTGGCGGATGCGGTTGCCGACGCCGCCGAGCAACACGGCGGGCGTGTAGGTGCGGTCTATGCGCGACAGGTTGTGGATATGGCAGTTTTCCACCAAGTGTCCTCCGGGGATAAGCGTCTTGCGGTCGCCCCCGTTCAGGACAATCCCGCCGCGGCCCAGGGTGTGAATATCGCACGACTGGACAACATGACCGTTGCCGCCGTGGATTTCCAAGCCGTTGCCCGCCATCTTGCGAATGACGCATCCCTCGAAGCGGCAGTCTTCGCCGCCGCGCAGTTGCGCGCCGTCCGCCGCACCGCATTCCCAAAGCAGTCCCTGAAACCGCAGATGGGACGCGCCCTCGATCTGCATGAGCGGCGCGGCAAGCATTGAAATCTCGACGACGGCGTTGTTCAGGTCGGTTTTAGGGTAGAGATAGGCGCGTTGTCGTTCATGATCCAGATACCATTCGCCGGGCGCATCCAGCTCGCACAGCATGTTAACGGCGTGAAACCGTTGCTCCTTACGGTACCCGTACCGATGCCAGGGCTCAGCGAGGGATATTTCCTGTTTCTCCAGGTCTATTCCCGCGATTTGCTCGTAGGAATCCGCCCATTCCCAGAACCAGTATCCATAGAGCCATCCGTTGGGTTCTTCCGCCCAACGCGCCAGCCGCTCACTTTCAAAACGGAACCGGCCATGTTCCGCGCCGGGACGCTTATCCCATGATACCAGCGTCAACGGGCCGGGCACTTCCCCCGTCTGCACGAACCCGTCATTAGGCCAACGCGCCACGGTCATCGGCGCGCCGTCCACAAACAATTCCATTTCCGGGTGTGTGAGGAATCCCCGACCACCGGCAAAACCGCCGCGTTCAAAAGGAATGAGCGCGGCGACGCCCGCTTCGGCCAGGTCCGCTTGCCAGACCTTTCCCCGCGCCGATTCCGGCAGCCGCGCCAGGACGGCTTCGTCCTCCGGCAGTGCAAACCGGTGAATACGAACGCCGCCAGTGAAGCGCGGCCGTTCCGCGCCGGCCCCGCGATACGTTATCGGCGACGCGGCGGTCCCCGAATCTTCTTCGGTCAGGCGGAATGTATCGCGCGCCGGATAAAGTCCGGGAAGCACATTAACCACAATACCGCCTTCGGGCAACGTCCCCTGCTGTTTTACGGCGCGTATCGCGTCACGCGCCTGTTCCAATGTCAGGAAGGGTTGCTCCTTTGTTCCGGGGTTGCCTTCAGCCCCATGAGGCGACACGAAAAATTCCGCCCCGGCGGACAACATTAACATGGTGAGGAATACGATCCCCAGCGCGTGAAAACTCGGCACGATGCTTCTCCTTTCCGATGTGCTTACAGATTTCTTTTTCATAGAGGAAAAAATGCCATTATGAGAAGAATCATTCCCCGGCGGGATTCCAGATAGTATACGCAATAGCGCGTCCTTCGTATTCTGCGGTATGGTAATAATACGTCGTAACGCACAGCCCGTCGGATCGTTGTACCGTGCGTGGATACCCGATATCCCAACTGGCGCCGTCGGCCCGCAGAATATATTCCTCGCTCCACGTTTGGCCGTTGTCGCTTGATACGCGCGCGCGGATGCCATAAGGACTGGCACGCCATCCGTAGGTCATGGCAATAGCGCCGTTGTCAAGACGGGTAAGCGTCGCCGGATTACCCCCGTTGTCAACGCGCGGCTCATCAAGCAGATACCAGCTTGCGCCATTGTCCGGAGACAAAAACGCTTCGAGCCACCAACGACGCTTTCCATCGAAAACGCCGCCCCGGCGGATGATGCTCAAGTAGGCGTCGCCGGGCAGGGCAACCGTTGCGGGCATAATGGCGTAACCGTACCCTTCAGGCGGTTGTGGTCCAATCCATCCCACAAGACTCCACGTCACGCCGCCGTCCTCGGTGCGGATGCACAGGGGCTGGCCTTCGCCGCCTTTTTCTTTTTCTGCCGCAACAAACGCCGTAAGCCGATGCTTGCCCTCGACAATGCAGTCGGTGCGCGCGAGCAAACCGGGTCTTCCAAAGTGGGGAAGCGGATGCGGCCCGCTCCAGGTTTTCGCGCGATCCGTGGAGTAGTATACCCGGTCCCCGCGAAGTTTGACCGCAAGATCAGGATTGCTGAAATCCACCGGCGCGGTCAAATCAGCGACGGCCCGTTCCTTGTCGTTATCGTCAATATAGTCGGGAATTTCGACACTCCAAGTATGCCCGCCATCCAAACTGCGCGCCTGTCGGTTAACGCTGGGTCTATCGCCGTCTATGTCATGACCGCCCAGCGGGTGTTTCTTGTAATAGCCGAGTTTGAAACCGCACACGATTTCATCGCCCCAGGACCACATGCCCGTATTTGCCGGCCAGCCCGCGAAGCGACCTTCTTCGAAAAAGACAACCCCGTGTTCCACAGACTCAACCGCAAACGTTTGTAACGCAAACAGCAGGCAAAACAGAAAAGCGCTTTTTTGCATGACCTATCTCCTTTTTTCGTGTTTCTTCGCCGAACAACAAGCCATTATGCTATGCGTCAGGCATTAGATACAATTTCTTGTTACGGCAAGATATAATAGTCGTAACGAATTAAGATACGATGCATGACGGCAATACAAGAGAGAATTGTCATGGATAAGAAACATACATGGCATCTGCCGCCCCGAAGACTGTTCCAAGGAGTTATTGCACTGCTTGTCTGCTGGGTATGCCCCGCATTCGGGACAACAAGACTGTATTCCTATCCGCCGCGGGTTACGCATGTGGATGTCGAAAAGTACCTGCTCATCATCGTTTCGGAGGCTGGTTTTTACGCGCAGGATATGGACACGGGGAAACGTCTCTGGTCGCATCCCTGGCCGTCTGAGGCAAGAGATTCCTGGAATCTGCAATGCGGCAACACCCATTTGCTTATCACGATTGGCAACGGAATTCAGGTGATGGACAAGTTCACCGGAAGAAACCGCTGGACAAGAAGGAATGAGGAACTCGGCAGATTATACTTCGCGTCTTTTATTGGCAATGGCGCCTGGGTACAAGCGCGTTTTGAAAGGGGGACGGTTGTGTATACCGGCGCGGGCAAGGCGGTACCGATGCTTTTCGCTGGGAAAAGGCTGGAGGAGGTAAGCGTTTCTGGCTGGCTGCCGGACGGCAAGACGCTGCTGCTGACCCAACGCGGGACAACCGAGGACACCAGAAATACGCTCACTACCTATTTCTGGGATACTGAAACCGATAACATCACAAAGGGATATGTCCTCAAAGCGGATGGTTCTCTCCTGTTATACTATTTGCCTGATTCAGAAAAGGCTTATCTGATCGAAATAAACAGCGGCGGACATCGCGGGCACAGCGCCTTTAAGGAAATTGATGTATATACAGGAACCATCCGGCGAGCCGGTGAAATGCCGAAGCCCTGGTCTGGTTTCACGGAAGACGGCCATGTATTAACTTTGAGCGTGGAACTGGACAAAGCATCATTGGTCAGTCTGGAAACGGGGGAGACTGTTGCGACCATAGGCGGCCCGGGACACCTCTTCATAATACACACGACTGTCTTGGCGCGGGGTAAAAATTGGATGTTCTCCCGCGACGATACGTACCGCTATTGGCTTTGGTCGTTTGAAGAGGACGCAAGCCCGCGCATGATCTGGGAACCACCGCCGGGCAACTATCTTCCGGGGCCAATCGAGGCTGTCAAACCGCCCTATATGCTGTGCCAGACAGGACCCAACAAAATGGAGGCGTTTCTGATAGACAACCTGGAACGGGTCAAGTCCTGGCGCGCTGAAGGGGAGCCTCGGAGAGTTTTTACGGCAGTAACCTGCGCCGACATGAACCGCATTCTGGCATGGTTTTATGAAGATGACGCGGAAACCGGGGAAAGCGTTTGGAAAACACAAGTATTCGAAGCGCACAATCCGACGCCTCTCATTACGGTTCCCGGAGTGTCTCAAGGTCTGTCGCCGGACGGTCGCTTTTGCGCGACGCAACATCCAAGAACCGAGGGGCCTGTGTATCTTGTGAATGTGGACAGCGGCAAAACGCTTGCGGTTATTGACCATGAAAAGATGGGGTCAGCGACGGTGGTGTTTTCGCCGGACAGCCGTTTTGTCGCAGTGCTTGCTTCGGAAGAAACAACGTTTCTTTCCCTGGATAACGAACGCGTCCGGCGCACCGTCAAGAGACGGGCACATCTTATCTTTTCGCCCGACGGCAATTATTACGTGACCCAATGGGGATATGGTAGAGCGACCGTCTATGAGTCCTCCACGGGCGAAGCGGTGCATACCTTTGAAGAACAGGAGAAGGTGGCGGCGCGGCACAGCAGGCCGCCCCGGAACATTCTGGAAAGGGCGGAGAACTTCGGGCGCAATCTGCTGGGGCGCGTCGTAACCGTTGCGCCCGCCACGCCTATGCTTACCTGCGGCTTCGCCGCAGACGGAACGCAGCTGATAACCCTGGCGGAGGGACAGATTCTGCGCGTATGGGACATCTGTTCCGGCAAACTGCTCCGCACCATCCGCACACGGTTGCCGGAGCAACGGGATGCGCGGGGCCAAATCAACAACCATCTGGTGTTAAGTCCCAACGGCGCGTATGCCTTCGCATACAACAGCGACGGATTCGCCGTTGCGACGCTGTGGGAAACGGCAACGGGCAGGGCGATCATCCGCCACAACCTGCCTGCGGCGAAGGTAAAGGATATAGCGGTGTTGGACGATGGCACAGGTGTTTATATGAGTCTTGAAGACGGCCTCTATTTTCTCGCCGGAAAGAAACGATAGCGGCGACGCACACCACTATAGTACGAGGTTATCGAATATTATGTCGCCATATATGATGCACACTGTTTTTTGAAGCATTTATACACAGGCGCGCCTTCGCGCAGAATAAGTTTGTTGAATTTTGTCGCGGCGGAAATGTCCACTAAATCAACCGGCTTTGACAGCTGCATCATCAGGTCGCCATAGTAATCAAAAAAAGTTTCCGGCGCCACGCCCTCCACGGCAAGGTCAATGTCGCGCGCTTCAGTATCGCGCGCAAGATTGGAACCAAAAAGGAAGACGCGCTTTACATGATAGTTCTTTGAAAGGTCGCGAATGATTTTTATATCACTTTCGTCAGGCATCGTCAACTACCATATTTCATAAAAAGCATACCATGGCAAAGTTGTTCGCGCGAATCACGGCGCGGGTTGCATTTCGTATCTGAACCCGCAGAGCCTGCAATCAAAGGAGCCGGGGACATATGGTTTCCTGGGTATGCTATACTATAAATTGATTTGATGTTTTACTCTAACGGGCTGCGTTCTTGAATTATTTGTTTTATGATCGCAAATTACAGAACAAGGAATCCCAGTACGATGACGCATACGTTATCCATAGAATATGACGACGCTGTGCTGTTGAGCACGGGGCTCCCGGAACAGGAATTTAACGCCGAAGCGCGTTTTCTGCTCGCCGCGAAATTGTACGAGATGGGGCGCCTTTCGTCAGGACAGTCTTCCCGGCTGTGCGGCATGAGCCGCGTTGCCTTTCTTACTTCACTGCCGCGCGTCGGCATTCCTATCAGCAATATACGCAGCGAGGATGTGAAACTCGATATTGAGGCGTTCCGCAATGGATGAGCGGATAGTCATGAATACAGGACCGCTTATTGCCTTGGCCCGCATTGACGCACTGGAAATTATCGGTTCGTTGCCCTTTGGATTCGTCGCTCCTGCTGAAGTATGCGCTGAGTTGAGAGCGGGAGAACAACAGGGTCATCTTCCCGCAATACCGGGATGGTTGCGGGAGTGCGTTGTTGGCGCGCCTCTTTCCGCAGTGGCGGTATCTTTGTTGGACGCAGGCGAAGCGGCGGTTATCCAACTGGCTTTGGAACAGAATATTTCCCGTGTCTGTATTGATGAATGGAAGGGAAGAAGGGCTGCGTGCAGCGCGGGTCTGAATGTAATCGGAACACTGGGTTTGATTGGGTTGGCGAAAGCGCGCCACATTATTCCCGCCATGCGCCCGTATGTGGAAAAGGCGTTGGCTGTCGGCATTTATTATGACTTGGAACTTTTGGAAGAGGTTTTGCAGGCTGCCGGCGAATAATCGGCCTTTTGCCTCCTTAAACTGCCGTTTATTTCACTACACTCCCAAAAAGCGGGGGCGAGTTGTTTCGGTATCGCCCGCACGATTGGAACCAAAAAGGAAGACGCGCTTTACATGATACTTCTTTGAAAGGTTGTGAGTAACTGTCTAGCAAGCATAATAAGTTGAAACTGTTGTTTGCCCCAAAACGCAGCCGTCATTCCCGCGAAAGCGGGAATCCAGAAAGCGGCTGATACGCTGTGAGTATAGCTCTGGATTCCCGCTTTCGCGGGAATGACGGAAAGGAAACGGGAATGACGGACACACGCTGTTGTTAGGGCGTATTGCGCGACCTGCTAGATAGTTGCGTTGATTGAAAGTATTGTCTTAGATGGCGAGCAGGTGATAATACAGTTGAAGAATGAAGGAGTGTTAGCAGTGTTGGAGCAAAAAGAAAAGCTACGTATGGACGGTATTACACCAGTACTTAACTCGATATACACATGGCGTCCCCAAGGGGATTTGAACCCCTGTCGCCGCCGTGAAAGGGCGGTGTCCTAGGCCAGGCTAGACGATGGGGACGCATGGTCATACGACAGGAACACGCGGCAAGCGTATCACCTTACCGCGTGTCAGTGAGCTGAGTATACCAAAGACTTTCGTGAAAAATCAACATGTCAAAATCAACTTGTCATTTGAGCGGATTCTTTATAACAAGATTCCTTATCAGCGCTGTTCTTGATTCCATAAAGGGATATGATAAAATTGGCGTTTCATCGTGTAACGGAGATTCTCATGAAGTTGTTGAAGCGTATTTTATCGGGTGATCTCAATGGTCGCGAGGCACGACGATATGTTGCCTTCGTCAGCGCGACTTTTTGGGGACTCATTTTTCTGGCGTGGCTCGGTTATCCGGCGGAAAACAAATATTCCATCATGACGCACACGTTCAGCTTTCTGGGCAGCTATGAGACGAAACACAGCCCGCAGTGGTGGTGGTTGTTTTCGCTTGCCATGCTGTTCTGGGGCGGCGCGGGCATTCCGTTGTCGCTCTACTACCGCCGCCGTTTCAGCGCGGTGTCCCGCCGGGGCGCATGGGCGGGCGCGGGGCTTCTTATTATTGGCTGCCTGAACATCGCCTTGGTGGGTGTTTTTCCGGACGCGAAAACGCAGTTGACCGAAACGTTGCGCGTTACGGATGTTCATGAAAAGGTCGCCATATTTGCCGCAGCAGGATTTATTCTCGGCATCAGCTGGCATGGCGTGTTGTTGCTGAAGGACTGGCTTGGCAAGGCGCTTTTCGGCGGCGAGCGACAACTGGCCCAGCGGGGCATGATCGCGCCCTATCTGTTCTGGATTACCGTGTTAACCGTGGCGTCGTATTTTCTGATTAAATGGGAATTCGTCTACGCCGAACGCAAAGCAGCGGCGCAGGCGGCGGGCGTGCCCATAGGCAGTTCGTGGTCGGAAGCGATGAACACGCGCTATTCCTTTCCCCTGTGGGAAAACATGCTGATTTATACGCTGTTCATTTTTCTGGTATGGTTTGCAGTGAGTTTGTCACGGACTGACACGGACTGACAC
>DSBB01000033.1 GCA_011046175.1 Candidatus Hydrogenedentota bacterium
CCCAACACCTTGCGCGAAACAGGCCGCGGCGACTTGTTTTCCAAAATGGGCAAAGGCTCCTCAATCCGATCGGACGCCTGTTCCGCCATGTTGGGGTACAGTTACTTGCGGTGACAGTGCCGGCGCGTCCTTTTTTGCCGGGCGCAAACGCCGTTTGATTTGAAAACGCCCCCCCGCCTGCGCCATGCTATTAAGCCGCACGGAGAATTGCGTTCTAACCATGTAATACGTAACCAAACGAGAGGAGGATATTTCATTATGGCTTCCCAGGAGAATCAGGAGCAAAACATTTCCCAAAACGCGCGCATCGAGCAGGACCGTCAAATTATCCTTGCCGCGAAGGCCAAAGGCCGCCTGCCGCTGTTGGGCGCTTTTGTGCGGTTTTCCGGGCCAGGATGGCTGCAAAGCGCGATTACATTGGGCGGCGGATCGCTGTCAGGCAGCCTGTACCTCGGCGTGCTCGGCGGATTTATGTTTATGTGGCTGCAACCGCTGGCCATGATTGCGGGCATTATCATGCTCAGCGCCATTGCCTATGTGACGCTTTCCACCGGCAAGCGCCCGCTGCGCGCCATAAACGAACACATTAACCCGGTGTTGGGCTGGGGCTGGTTGTTTGCCTCGATGATGGCAAATCTCGTATGGTCGCTGCCGCAATTCGCATTGGCTACCGCGGCGCTGCGGCAGAACCTGCTGCCAGGCCTGTTCGGGGAACAGGCCATGCCCCAATTCTGGGGACAACTCTGCGTCAGCATTATCGTGCTGGCCGTGGCTATGACTGCCGCCATGTTATATACCACGGGCGGACGCGGCATGTTGATTTTCGAGATTGTCGTGAAATGTCTGGTCGGCACAACCGTTGTCTGTTTCATGGGTGTTGTCATACGCCTGACAGTATTGGGGCAGTTGCCTTGGGATAATATCGCGCGGGGGTTCATCCCTAATCTGCGTTTGCTGTCCGCGCCGACAGAAGACCTGATGCCTCTCATTAACCAGGTGGCGGGTGAATACCGCCAGTTCTGGATTGACCTGATTGTCTATGAACAGCGCAGCGTCATGATCAGCGCGGCGGCCACAGCCGTCGGCATTAACATGACCTTCCTGTTTCCCTATTCCATGTTGCGCAAGGGCTGGGACCGCGATTTTCGCGGCCTTGCCATTTTCGACTTGTCCACCGGCTTGTTCTTTCCCTTCCTGTTGGCCACCAGCTGCGTCGTCATCGCGTCCGCGTCCCAATTTCATGCGCAGCCCGGCGCGGGATTGTTAAACGAGGTTGATCCGGTTACCCAGGAAGCCATTGTGCCCGCAAAAAATTTGGTCGCCGGTTATAACGGCCTGTTACGCAATCGCCTCGCCCGCGAAATCGGCGCGGAAGCCGTCGCGGAACTCGAGTCGGCGGGCGCATTGGAGGCGCGGCTGGCGCAGATATCCGAGGCGGACCATGTTATGGCGGCCACTCTTGCCCGACGCGACGCATTTAACCTGTCCGACGCGCTCACCCCGCTGGTGGGACGCCGGTTCTCGCATTATGTCTTCGGTCTCGGCGTACTCGGCATGGCCATGGGCGCCGCCACCATGCTGATGCTGATTAACGGGTTGTGCTTCTGCGAACTCCTGAACAAACCCGCCCGCGGCTGGCCGCAGCGCGCCGGTTCGCTCATGGTGTGCGTGGGCATACTCGGCCCCTTCTTCTGGAGCGGCGCGCAGATGTGGCTCGCCATACCAACCTCCGTGTTCGCCATGACGCTGCTGCCCTTCGCCTACGTCAGCTTCTTTGCGCTTATGAACCAGAAAACGCTGCTCGGAAACGAAATGCCCACCGGCATGCGCCGCGTATGGTGGAACACGCTGATGGCTATTTCGGCGGGTCTGGCCGCTTTCGCCAGTTTCTACTCGCTCTGGTCGCGCATCGGCTGGTACGGCGTTGCGCTCATCGTCATTGTGCTGTCGCTTATGGCAATGGTGCATCTGTACCGCAAAACCCAACAGCAGGCCGCCGCATAACACGATTGCAGTAAAACATTTTTTCGGGCCGACGGTCATAACGCCGCTGGCCCGGTTCATCATTGGGCGCCACATAGTGTAGTGGAGTGGAGAGAAAGTACCGTCAGGGGATTTATGGTTTCCGGTAAGACTTTGAGGACGGGAACATTTCCCATACTTACGCAACCAAAACGTTTTGTGTGCCGACAAACTTGCCTTCCAGCTGCGGTTCTCCGTCTTTGAGCAACATGGTTGCCGGTTCGCACAGGTTATCCGTGGACCCTTCAAGGGTGATTCGGCTTGGTGTGTTTGGCAGTCGAAGCCGCAATTTACCAGATTATCGTTCCCCCAGACCCTGATTGCGCCCCCCGACAGCATATTCTCTTGCCTATGCCTGCCATTTCTGCATTATGCCGTCATCATGCGCCTTTTCCGCAGCCTGGATATCAAAGATAATGGTGTCCGAACTGAAGTCCTGCTCATGAGGCCAGGATATTCCATAACGCTCAACCCGCACCCTCTTGAAATAAGTCGGATCTTTCAACTCCTGAAATACAGAGCCGCCAAGGTAAGGCTTGACATCAAATATGCCTGTAAGGCCGCTTGCCGTGGTTACTTTGACCCGGTAATTATCAAGAGGTTTTGCCTCGACTATTCTTTCCATCCACACTATCCTCAACGCAATGGATCAATCTTGAATACCGGCTCGCCTGTCACAGCAAGCTTCCAATCCGCCATTAACTCATCCCGGTGAATTTCAATCCATGCCTGTACCAATTTCATTTTGGCTGCCGGTAAAGAACCGGCAAGAATAGTGCCGTCTTCAATGGCTATTGTGGCAGTATCTTCCGCATATTCGGCGTGAATGTGCGGCGCCACATGTTTCTTGTTGTCGTGAAAATACATTTTGATAAGAATGCCGTAAAACATGGCTATTGTGGGCATTGTTTGTCCTCACTGGCGGATGATAAATAAATCATGTATTGGTGAAGATAATCTACACAACAGTAACAGAATATATCAAATTTCAATCTGCTATTGTGAAAATTTATGCGACAGACATCAAACGACTCTCTGCCGATGTGTTCACAAGTTTGATCTTTTATATCACCGCGCCGTCGTGTTAAAACCGTTCATCCGGGGCGATACATCATCTGCTGTAATGCCTGGAACACGCCGCATAAGCATGTATTTCGTCAGCCGCGCTTTCGCGCCGCCGATGGCGATACTGCTATACTATCCCGCGTAAAGGAGACCTCATTGTTTCATGCAACTGCCGGAGACATTTTTATACGGCGCGACGATAGGCGCGCATCAGGTGGAGGGCGCCGACTTCGAGAGCGACTGGTGGCGATGGGAGCAGCGTCCCTTGCGCATCCGCGACGGGGAGACCTCGGAGCGGGGCGCGGGTCATTTGACGCGGTATGAGGACGATTTGAAATTAGCCCGGAAACTGGGGCACAATGCCGTGTGCATCAGCGTCTCATGGCCGCGTATTCAGCCTGCCGCCGACCGGTTTGACAGGAACGCGCTCGATCATTACCAACGCGTATTTTCTTCTGCGGCTTCATGCGGGTTGACGCCGTTGTGCATATTACATCACATCACCCAACCCGTCTGGTTCAGCGAGCGGGGCGGCTGGCACGGGGCGGACGCGGCGACGCTTTTCCAGGACTATGCGCGGCAGGTTGCGGCCACGCTGGGCGGGTTGTGCCGCTGGTGGCTGCCGGTGTATGAGCCCGAATTCTGGCTGACGCGCGTCTATCGTGAGCGGCGCTGGCCGGGCTGGGAGGGGGGCGGTTACCGCGCGGCATTGCGGCAACTTGCCGCGGCGCAACGGCTCACAGCGGCGGCCATCCGCGAAGCCTGTCCCGAGGCGCTGGTGGGCGTGTCGGTGCGCGGCGCGGTGGTGGAGCCCATGGACCCGCACAGCCCGTGGGACGCGCGGGCGGCGCAGCGTGAACAACATCGGATCAACATGCGTTTTATTGAGGCCGCGATGGACGCTTCGGACGCTGGGGAAGGCTTCATGGACTTTATCGGTTTGAGTTTCTACGGCGCAATGCGCGTCCGCTTCGCGCCGCTGCATATTCGCGGCGGGTTTGCCCTGCCGGTGGATGAACGAGGCCATGACGTCGAGGCGGACCATACGCATGAAAACGCCGAGGGCATCGAGGAACTGCTGTCCACCTTCGCGCAGCTGCGCAAACCCATTCTGTTGACGGGCGTCGGCATGGCCACGGAAGATGACAACGCGCGCTGTCTGTTCTTGCGCCGTCACATTGAAACGCTGCTTCGCAGCATGCAGTCCGGCGGAGACGGTCTCGATGTGCGCGCTTTCTTCTGCGCCTCCCTCCTAGACGGTTTTGAATGGCGCCACGGTTACACGCGCCGGTATGGGTTGGTGCATGTGAAACATCCGGGGCTGGAACGCACGCCGAATCCGAGCGCGTGGTTCTTCAAGGATATTGCGGAGCACGGCTGCATTCGCGAAGGCGCGGAAAAACAATTTTGCAGAAAAGAAGGCGACAGTTAATGAGTTACGTGATTGCATTGGAAGGCGGCGCAACCCACACCCGCGCAGGATTATACGATGAGGACGGCGCATTGGCAAGGGAAGCATCGGGCGGTCCCGCGAATCCCATCGCCTATGGCGTTTACGCCTGCGCGCGAAACGTACAAAAACTCATGCGCGAACTGCTGGGAGACATATCCCCGGCGGAAACATCGGTGTATGCAGCGTTTGCGGGCGCGGCGGATGCGTCTGTGCAGCGGGACATGGCAAAGGCCATCGGTACGCGGCTGCGATTGAGGCGCGTGCTGGTCACCTCCGACCTGCACGCCATGCTCCACGCCAACGCGGGCGCGGGGTCCGGCATTTTGGTGATTGCGGGCACGGGCGCGGCGGTGCTTGGCCGCGACGCGGACGGATGTTTGTTGCGTGCGGGCGGCTGGGGAACCTTGCTCGGTGATGAAGGCAGCGGCTACGCCATTGCGGCGGCGGCGTTGCGCGCCTGCGCGCGCGCGGTGGACTGCGTCGCCTTGAATACTTCGCTGGTGGAGCGGCTCACCAAAGCGGCGGGACTGAACGCTTTTGATGAATTCGTCTCATGGTCGGCGCGGGCGGGCAAGAAAGACATTGCCGCGCTGACGCCTGCTGTCGTTGCCGCGGCGGAAGAAGGCGATATTGTCGCCCGTTCCTGCATTGATGAAGAAGCCTATCGCCTTGCTGCGTTGGCGCTGGTGGTTCAAGAGCGGCTGGACCTCGAAACCGATGGGCGCTTGTTTGAGTACGGCGCGTTGCTGGACGCTTGCGATTTCTTCAGAAACGCATTTCGTGCCGCCACCGCAAATTATGGCGAAATGCAGCACCTGCCGTGCAAGTTACGCGGCCACCGGGCGGTGTTCGAGTTGACATCGCTGGAACGTCCTCCGAAATGGACGCAGGTCTGGCGCAACACAGACGCCAATGCCGGTGCGGCGCTTCCCGCAACCGAGCAATCCGCCGACGCCGTATATATTGATGAACTTTCTCCGCATGAGCTTGCGGCGGCCATGAATCGCGGCGACTGCGACGTGGCGCCTGCGGTGGGAGAGGTTTTGGACGGCATTGCCGAAGCGATAGACTGCGCCGCTCGCTGTTTACGCGCGGGCGGACGCATCATTTATGTGGGCGCGGGCACCAGCGGACGCTTGGGTGTGCTCGACGCTTCGGAGTGTCCGCCAACCTTTGGCGTGCCGCCGGAGCGGGTTGTAGGGTTGATGGCGGGCGGCGACCGCGCCCTGCGCGAGAGCGTCGAGGGCGCGGAAGACAGCGCCGAACAGGGCGCGTCGGACCTGGCGGCGCTTAATGTGACTGAAAACGATTTCGTGGGGGGCATCGCCGCGTCCGGCGGTACGCCTTATGTGTTGGGCGCGTTGCAGACCGCGCGCGCCGCCGGCGCGACGACTGTGCTTATCACAAGCAACCCGTCGGCGAACGCGGTTGTTGACATTCTGATCGTCCCGGATACCGGTCCCGAATTGCTCCCGGGTTCCACCCGGTTGAAAGCGGGCACGGCGGCGAAGATGATTCTGAACATGATCAGCACCGGCGCCATGGCACAGGCCGGATACGTTTACAAAGGGCGTATGGTCGGCATGACGCCGGTAAATGAGAAACTCCTCGCCCGTGCCCGACGCATTGTCGCCGAGATCGCGGATATTGAAGATTCACAGGCGGCGGCGCTGCTTGATGCGTCCGGCCATCACATTGCCACGGCAATCCTGATGGCGGAACACGGCACGGACAAAGTAGAAGCAACAGCGTTGTTGCGCAAACACGAAGGGCGCCTCCGGGATGCGTTGGAGTCAGATTGATCCCACTGATCAGACTGATCTGGCTGATTCGTCTGATCTTTTATGAACAAGAGAACTTCATAGAGAAAGGCTTGCATGCAGTCATACTGGTTGTTGAACGGGAAGTTTGTCGCCGCCTTCGCGGCGGCCTGCCTCCTCGCTGCGACGTCGCGCGGCGAAGAGGCCGTTGACCCGCAGCAGGTGCAGGCGCACATGCGGTATGCTACTTTGCGCGGGCAGGCGGTGGTGCGTGCAAGCGCGCCGTTGACGCTGCGTGTGCAGGGGCGCGCTATCGAACTGCCGCCGGGTGAGTGGACCTTTGCCGCCACGGATATCCGTCCCGCGCCAAAGCGCTTTCATGTGTTTCCGAAAACGTTCCAGTCCAGCGAAACCCAAGAAATGGAAGAGTATCTGGAGGAATGGCGCACCCGGGGTTATAAGCCGACTGTCGAGACGTTTGGTTTGCTTTTCAGAACGGCTTCCGGTCATACGCTGGACAATCGGGTGCATTGGATATCCCTTGCGCGTTTCGATTCGGAACAGGAAGCGCAGGCATTGATTAACAAACTCAAGGAGGAGCCCGTTTGGGCATGGATGCGTTCCGAAAAAATCGGCGCAGGAAGCGCGGCGGTTTATGTGCGCGACAATCGCGGAAATACCTTGGAAAAACTGGCGGCGCCTATAGAACTTGTCTCCTCGGAACCCTTGGAGTTGCAGGACATGTCAGGCGGTTTCTGGAAGGAGCACAAGGCAAACCGCCTTTTGGCTGCGCCGTTGCGTTTGGAGATAGGCATGGAAGGCGCCGTCGAGATCTACGGAAAATTGCCGGTCGAGACATATCTGCGCGGCGTGTTGCCTGCTGAGATGCCTTCAGGATGGCCGAAGGAAGCATTGAAAGCGCAGGCGGTGGTGGCGCGAAGCGATATTTACGCCTCTCTCGCTACCAAGTACAAACTGGAAGGATTCGATTTTACCGCGCTTGAAGGGTGCCGCGCTTATTGGGGGGTGGGCGGACATCACCCAAACACGGACGCCGCGATTGAACAGACGGCGGGCATGGCGTTGGTACATGAAGGCAAATTTGCGACAACGGTGTTTTCGTCCTGTTGCGGCGGTTGGACGGAAAACAACGAGAACGTTTGGAGCGGCCCGCCCAATCCAGTGTTGCGGGGAATACAAGATGTTTCGCCGGAAAAGCGCACGGGCGTTCCGGACAGTGAAAGTGGCTGGCGACGTAAAATTAAGGGGGACGCACCGGCATGGTGTTCGGATGCGAAGGATATTTTCCGCTGGCAACGAAGGTATACGAACAAAGAATTGACGGAGATTGTAAATCGCCGCGTGTCAGTTGGTGTTATTCGCTCCATCCGCACAGGGGCGCGAGGTGTAAGCGGTCGCCTCAAATCGGTTACAATCACGGGAAGCAAAAGCTCAACAACCGTCGAGCGGGAACTGGCCATTCGGCAAATATTTGGCGGATTGCCCAGCGCTATGTTTATAATAGAGGCCGCGCCGGCAGGCGACGCTCCCGAGGCGTTTGTCTTTTATGGCGGTGGACGTGGTCATGGCGTGGGTTTGTGTCAGTATGGTGCGCGCGGCATGGCTGTTGCAGGCAGGAATTACAATGAGATAGTTACGCACTATTTCAAGGGAGTCAGAATCGAAAGGATGCGCTGATGAATCTTCAGGCTATTCGAGAGAAAAAGGCACGTTTTGTTATTGGGCTCATGTCCGGCACGTCGTGTGACGGGGTGGATGCGGTGCTTGTGCGTATTAAGGGCACCGGGCCGGGGCTTGCCATGAAGTTTATTGCGCACAAAACGCTTCCCTATGAGCCGGAACTGCGAAATCGGTTGCTGGCCGAACAAATGTCTTCGAAGGAGGTGTGCCTTCTGAACTTTGAATTGGGCGAGCGTCTGGCGGACGCGGCGCTGGCCATGCTTGACGCCGCGGATGAAAATGAGGTGGAGGTGGACTTTATTGCGGCGCATGGCCATACGGTCGGACATTATCCTCCGTCGCCGGCAAGCGCCCATTACGGAACGCTGCAAATTGGGGAGGCGGCAGTTATCGCGCAGCGAACGAAAAAAATTGTCGTTTCAGACTTTCGGGTGCGCGACATGGCGGCAGGCGGACAGGGCGCCCCGCTTGTGCCCTATGCGGACTGGCTGTTGTTTCGGCGCGACGAGCGAACGACCGTGTGTCTGAATATTGGCGGTATTGCGAATATCACGGTGGTAACGCCTGATTTCAAGGATATTCTCGCCTTCGATACCGGCCCGGGCAATATCATCATTGACGGCACGGTGCGCATACTCTCTCGAGGCACGCGTTCCTACGACGAAAATGGTGAAGCGGCGCGCCGAGGCAAGGTGATTCCCGAGTTTCTGGAATATCTGTTGAGTGACAGTTATTTTGACAAAGAGCCGCCCAAGAGCACCGGACGCGAACATTTCGGCGTTAACGCCTATCTGCGCGACGCCTTGGCAAGCAGAAAAGACCATTCTTATGAGGATATGGTCGCCACGGTTACCCAGGCAACCGTGCAAAGCATCGTTGACGCCTACAAGCGTTATGTGGAACCAAAATACGACGTGTCGCATATTGTTGTCGGCGGCGGCGGCGCAATGAACAGCACCGTGATGCTTAAGTTGCAGGAAGCCTTGCCGAATATAAAAATTTACATCAGTGATCGGATTGGAATATCACATAATGCCCGTGAGGCCGTGGCATTTGCTATCCTTGGAAATGAAACCATCTGTGGAACGCCGGCAAATGTGCCTCAGGCGACAGGCGCATCCGAAGCGGTTGTTCTCGGAAAAATCACGCCGGCCTGAGCCATGGCGGCGTAGGAGCCTTAAAACATGATTAACCCGGAACTCCTTGAGATTCTCGTGTGCCCGGAAGATAAAACGCCCGTGCGTGAAATAGACGCCTCACTGCTGGAAAAAGTGAACAATGCCATTGTCGCGGGCGCGCTGAAAAACCGCGCGGGGGATGTTGTCGCAGAACGTATTGAAGGAGGGTTGATTCGCGAAGACGGAAAATTTATGTACGCGATACGCGACGATATACCGATTATGCTGATTGACGAGGCCATTCCCCTCGATCAACTGGACTGAAGAAGAGGATTTTTCGGACATTCTTTAATGCTTATTACGCCTGCTGCGGCCGTAATCAGGGCGGCAAGGAGTTGATCGCATGGACACCGTTCCTCATCGGATCATAAACGCTACGGCGCCTGTTCGTATATGTGATTTGGGCGGTTGGACAGACACGTGGTTCGCCGAACAGGGCGCTGTGCTTAATATCGGCGTGTATCCCTATGCCGAAGTGCAATTGTTTGTGCGCCCCGGCGGCGCGTCAGACACGCGCGATATTGTGGTGCATGCGGAAAATTTCGGCGACCGTTACGCGCTGCCCATGCCCATCGAATATGACAAGCATCCCTTGCTCGAGGCCTGCCTCGATATTATGGACTTGCCGGAGAATCTTGCGCTTGAAGTCAACCTCTTTTCCATTGCGCCGCCGGGCGGGTCCACAGGGACTTCCGCCGCGATAAGTGTGGCGCTGCTAGGCGCGCTTGATTTGCTCACGCCCGGGCGCATGACTCCCCACGAAATTGCCGCCATGGCGCAGCGGGTGGAAACGAAAAAATTGGGACTGCAATGCGGCATTCAGGATCAACTGTGCTCCGCCTATGGGGGGATTTGTTTCATTGAAATGTATGATTATCCCAACGCGTCAGTATCGCAAATATGGTTGCCGAACAGCTTGTGGTGGGAACTGGAGCGACGGCTGGTGTTGGTATATCTCGGAAGGTCGCACGCGTCCAGCGAAGTGCATGGGAAGGTCATTGAGAAGTTTGAACGGCAGGGCGCAGACAAGTCAGCGCTTGAGCCGTTGAGACGCGCCGCGCGCGCGGGCAAGGACGCGCTGTATCTGGGGGACTTTGACGCTTTTGGCCGCGCGATGATTGACAACACTGACGCGCAGCGCGCGCTTCATCCCGCGCTGGTGTCACAAGATGCGGACGCCGTGATTGAACTGGCGCGGCGCCATAAGGCCGTGGGATGGAAAGTGAACGGCGCCGGCGGCGAAGGCGGCTCGGTTACTGTTCTTTGCGGGCCGGAAAATGAACATAAGCGGGCATTCATCAAGGCGGTTGCTGAACTGAGCCCCGCTTTCCGCGTGTTGCCGACTTATTTGTCCCGTTTTGGCTTGAGACAGTGGGAATGTTGCGCGGCGGAATAGAAGAGACGTTTCAGTGCATCATGTTCTGCCATAAGTAAGGAGTGCGCTGTGCGTTCCGTAAACTGCATACGCTTGAAAGGTCTTGTTGATTACGGTGTCATGCTGGAACGGCAACAGGCCGCGCGCGGGGCGGTTGCCTCGGGGGACATGCCCTCCACATTGTTCCTGCTCGAACATCCCCCGGTTATCACCTTGGGACGCAGGGCGCTGGCGGACCATGTATTGTGCGACAGTGAAGGGCTGACGAAGGCGGGCGTGCAGCTGCTGCCAACGGATCGCGGCGGCGACGTAACCTATCATGGTCCAGGTCAGCTCGTGGCGTATCCCATTTTGGACCTGAGCCAGTGGACAACCTCGGTGGACTGGTATTTGCGCGCCCTCGAAGAGTTGCTTATTCGCGTGCTCGGCGGCTACGGGCTCAAAGGAGAGCGTATTCCGGAATATACCGGCGTGTGGGTCAAGGGCGCAAAAGTCGCGGCTGTAGGCATAGCCATAAAACATTGGGTCAGCTGGCATGGATTCGCCTTGAATGTAACTCCGAATATGGAACATTGGAAACTGATTGTGCCGTGCGGCATCAAGAACAGACCCGTCACAAGTTTGGAAAAACTGTTGCCGGAAACGCCCGCCATGAACGAGGTCGCCAATCGCTGTATTGGCGCGTTTCAAAATGTTTTTGACTGTGAAATTGTGGAAACAACGCTTGACGGAATGGAAATATCATGACGGCGCCTGCGGATAAAAATGCAGAGTCATGGGAAAAGACCCTTTTCGTGATAACAGCAACCGTTGTTGCCGTGGGTGTGGCGTTTTTCCTTGAAAGTCCCTATATGGCATTTGCCGTATATGCCTTTTTGTTGCTTGTGATTAGCGCCTCATTGTCGTCGTTTGCCTGGATGTCCGGATTGGAGTGTGAACGCGACATAAGCGCCACACAGATCAGCCAGGGCGAAGACGTGCGGGTAACTGTGCGAATTACCAACCGGCGGGGCTGGCCAATCCCGTGGATATTTGTCGAGGATTTTTTCCCGGTGGATTTCCCGTGTGTCGGTCCAAGCAAACGGCTCGCAGTATTAATGCCGCGCCGGTCGGTGACGCTGGAATACAAATTGACGTGCCCCCGGCGGGGCTACCACCGTATCGGCCCGGTACTGTATGAATCGGGCGATCTGTTCGGTCTGCACAAGCGGTTTCGTTCCGGCGAAACCCGTGATTACATTTCCGTGCTGCCAACCATAGCCTATATCGAGACCTTTAACGTATCAGCGCGGCGGCCACAGGGGCCGGTGCGTCTCACCAATCGGATTTACACTGATCCGACTCGCATTAACAATATCCGGGAATATGTCCCCGGTGACCCCTTGAACACCATTCACTGGAAGGTCACGGCGCGTACGGGTGAATTGCATGTCAAGACTTTTGAACCGTCAACGGTCACCGGCGGCACGTTGATCCTCGATATGCATGATGACAATTATGTGCCGGAAAACAAAGACCGACGCATGGAGCTTGCCGTTACAACGACCGCTTCCATTGCGTACCTGCTGCAAATGTCCGGCGAACAGGTGGGCTTGTTGACAAACGGGCGAGACGCCGCTGAGGCGGCGAGGTATGAAGCGGAAAGCGTACACACAAAAAACCGTTTTGAAATGGATGACGCGCTACAGTTTGAAGGAGAGTCCACAAGGATAAGTCCGCTCACGGTAAGCACCTTGCGGTCGCCGGGGCAGGCGCAGAAGATAATAGAAAATCTTGCGCGCGTTCTGCCGGGGCATGGGCTTGATTTGCCGGAACTCATCATGTCGCAATTTCGCGGTCTCCCGCGAGACGCCACGCTGCTGCCGGTGGCGCCGCAAGTGACCGAAAAACTCGCGCTCGCACTGGCTTCAATGAAGGTGTCCGGCTTTAATGTGACAGTGTTTCTCATAGACGCCGGCCAACATTACCACGAGGCTGCGGCATTGTTGGCGGAGCACAATATTCATGTCTTTCATATTGAGACGGAACGACATCTCCATGAAATATCTCCCACAAAAATATAACGCACGCCATCCGGCGGGAGGAACCCCATGATTGCTTCCCACCAGCCGGACAACTACGATGCGTCAAAAGACCTGCTTTCCGATGAGGCGCCCACCGATTTCGCGTCACTCATGGCGTCCATGCCGAAGGAGGCTTCTGATCTGCCGGAATTGCGTGGCCGCGGACGTACCGATTTCGCTTCGCTGAACGCCAATATGCCGAAGCAACGGCGTGTGGAAATGCCGAATACGCTCGCCGACCATTTCATCAATGTTGTCACACCCTGCCTGATTTTTTTGCTGGTTGTCTCGGCGCTGATGTTCCTGCTGAATGTCAGGTTTATTTACACCGCGGTGCATGACATGAACCTCCGCTGGTTTTCCATATTCTTCGTCATCGGCGTGGTGGCATTAAACCGACTCATTGCGCGGGACGGATCGGCGGAAGCCTTTATATACGCTGTCGCGCTTGCCGGTGCGGTGGCGTTATATACCCTTGCCACGACGGAACTCTACAGCGTGGGCGCGGTCACACGCAATTTTATGAACAATACGCCGTGGATTGCCTTGCTATTCAACATGGCCGCGGTGGTCTTTGTGTGGTGGCTGGTAAACCGCCTGACGCACGAGTGCTGTGTGGATGAGAACGCCGTGGCGGGCGACATCGGTATTTTCACCGCCACCGCGGAGCGGTTTCGCAGGACACTGCGTATGGCCGCAGCGCCGCCGCCGCCGCCGTCCGCGCCAAAACATATCGCAAATGTTGACGAGCCCTGGCATGGCATTGCCGCTTATGATCCGCTTGACGCGGTTAAAAAGGAGCAGACCCCGAGGCCGATGCCAAAAGTGGATTTCAGCCGGAAACTTCCAAAGCGCCATCCGGGGATGGCGTTGTTCTATTTTTCCGCGCCTGTCATGATACTTTTTTCGCTGGGATTGCGCGTGATTCAACACATGGGCATGCCCGCCGTGCGCATGGGCGCATACTATATGTATGTGTACACCTTTTGCGTCCTTGCGTTGCTTACCCTTACATGTCTGCGTCAGCTGCGCGCATATTTTCGCATGCGCCATGTGGCCATGCCGCCCGCGTTGCCGTGGCTCTGGCTTGCCACCGCCGCCGGAATGATCCTCATAATCATGTGGGGCGCGGCAAACCTGCCAATGCCGAACCTGCCGCCCGTCGCCTATGTGGATGAGCATCAGGTGGATATGTACAATCCACAGGCTGCGAAAGTGGAACTGCTGGAAGTGACGCCTCCGAGCATGATCATCCTTCAGCGCTGGCGTTTCGTCGAACGCGCAGACCGCGTGGCCAAAGCCGCCGTGGCGGCGCTGCTGACCTACGCCGTTGTGAAGGGACTGCAATGGCTGGTGGCGTTGCTTCTCGCAAAAAGAAACAATCTGCCCCACTGGCTTAACAGGCTGATTACCGCCCTGGCATGGTTGCTGTTCAAAATGTGGCCCGCATTAATGCGGTGGGCGCTGCCGCGACGGCGCATTCGCATCCAGCGTCATGTGGCGTTAAGCGCGCGCTACAACAACCCGCTGGCGAATCCGGAGGCGCCGCCCATGCCTGTGCGCGATCATATCGCGTACGCATACGACGCGCTGCGCGCCCTTGCCACGGATGTGGGCATGCCGCCCAAGCCAAGCATGACACCGTACGAGTTCCTGGAGAATTA
>DSBB01000021.1 GCA_011046175.1 Candidatus Hydrogenedentota bacterium
GAATTTGGCGACCTGCCCCGTTTTCCCGTGCCGGTGGACGCCATACCCGACATCGGCGAAAACCAGCAGATTGTGTTTACCGAATGGCCGGGACGCTCGCCGCAGGATGTGGAAGACCAGGTCACCTATCCGCTCACGGTGAATCTGCTCGGCATACCCGGCGTGAAGACCATACGTTCGCTGTCCATGTTCGGCTTTTCTTCCATTTACATCATCTTTGATGAAAGCGTAGAGTTCTACTGGTCGCGCAGCCGGGTTTTGGAAAAGTTGTCAAGTCTGCCGCCGGACATCCTGCCTGCGGACACGCAGCCCGCGCTCGGTCCCGACGCCACGGCGCTGGGACAGATATTCTGGTACACCCTCGAAGGCCGCGACGCCAACGGCAACCCGGCGGGCGGCTGGGACCTCGATGAACTGCGCAGCATCCAAGACTGGCATGTGCGTTATGCGCTGCTTGCCGCCGAAGGCGTGGCGGAGGTCGCCTCCGTGGGCGGCTTCCAGCGCGAATACCAGATTGACGTGGACCCCGACGCCATGCTCGCCTGGGGCGTGACGCTGCCGGACATCGCCGACGCCGTGCGCCGCTCGAATCTGGACGCGGGCGCGCGCACTATTGAAATCAACCAAGTCGAGTACATCATCCGCGGGCTGGGTTTCATCAAGACCCTCGAGGATATCGAGAACATTGTAGTGCGCGCCGAAGCGGGCACGCCCGCGCTGCTCCGCAACATCGCGCATGTCGCGCTGGGACCCGCCGAGCGGCGCGGCGCGTTGGACAAGGCGGGCGCGGAGGCGGTGGGCGGGGTGGTGACGGCGCGTTACGGCGACAACCCTCTGGCGATTATCAAGAATGTGAAGGAGAAGATAGCCGAGATCGCGCCGGGCCTGCCGCGCAAGATGCTCGAGGACGGCACGGTCTCACAGGTAACGATTGTGTCTTTCTACGACCGGACGGGCTTGATTCGGGAAACGCTCACCACGCTTTATGACGCGCTGAGCAACCAGATTCTGGTGGCGATTATCGTCATCATTGTGATGATGCGGCATATACGCAGCTCGCTGCTCATATCGTCGCTGCTGCCGCTGGCGGTGCTGACCTGCTTCATCATGATGCGGCTGTTCGGCGTGGACGCCAACATCGTGGCGCTGTCCGGCATCGCCATCGCCATTGGCACGGTGGTGGACATGGGCATTGTGCTCAGTGAGAACATTATCAACCGACTCAACGAAGCGCCGGCGGACGCCGACCGCAGCGCCATTGTCCGCAACGCCGCGGCGGAAGTGGGCGGCGCCATCACCACCGCCGTCGCCACCACCATCGTCAGTTTCCTGCCCGTGTTCACCATGACCGGCGCGGAAGGAAAACTGTTCAGTCCGCTGGCATTTACCAAGACCTTCGCGCTGTTCGCGTCCATTGCGCTGACGCTCACGCTGCTGCCGCCGCTGGCGCAGCTGCTGTTCAGGACATTTCAGGCCGGACGCCGCCGTTTGTATCTCGCGCTGGCGCTGCCGGCGTTTCTCGGAACATTGCTTGCGCCCGCGTTCCTGGGTGGTATTGGCTGGCTGATACCCTTACTGGGCGGCTACTGGCTTGCCGTCGTCGTGCTGCCCAAACGCGCGGCGACGATGCTCGGCTATGCGGTGAGCTACGCCCTTGCCGCGGCATTGGCGGTGGCGCTGGCATTTCTCTGGGAGCCGCTGGGCGCGCATGGCAGCCCCATGCGTAACGTCATTTTTGTGTTTGCGCTGATGGCGTCGCTGCTCCTTTTCTTTCAGGTGTTCCATCTTGCCTACGCGCCCTTGCTGCGCGTGTTCTTGCGGCACAAGGCGGCGTTTTTGCTGGTTCCATCGGCCATATCGCTGGCGGGATTTGTCGTCTGGCTGGGCTATGGAACGGTCGCGCAATGGCTGCCGGAGCGCTGGCAACAGACCGAACTCAGCCGCCGCCTCGATGAGGCCTTCCCCGGGCTGGGACGCGAGTTTATGCCGCCGCTGGACGAGGGCGCATTCTTATATATGCCGGTAACCATGCCGCACGCCTCCATCGGCGAGGTGATGGACATCATGCGGGCCAAGGACATGGCGATACAGGCCATCCCCGAAGTGGAGAGCGTGGTGGGCAAGCTGGGACGCGCCGAAAGCCCGCTGGACCCCGCGCCGGTGAGCATGATCGAGACCGTGATCAATTACAAACCGGAATACCTCAGCGATGAACAAGGCAGACGCATTCGTTTTCGATACGATGCCGCGACCGATGCGTATGCACGGGATGAACGGGGCGACCTGATCCCTGACCCGAGCGGCCGCCCCTACCGTCAGTGGCGCGCCCGCATCAGGACGCCGGACGACATTTGGGATGAGATTGTGGCGGCGGCGCAGTTCGAAGGGCTCACCAGCGCGCCCAAACTGCAGCCCATATCGGCGCGCATCGTCATGCTGCAAAGCGGCATGCGCGCGCCCATGGGCGTGAAGATACAGGGACCCGATCTCAAAACCATCGAGCAGGTCGGCTACCGCGTCGAGGAACTGTTGAAACAGGTCGAGGGCGTGGAACCCGCCGCCGTCGTCGCCGACCGCGTCGTCGGCAAGCCCTACTTGGAAATCCGGATTGACCGCGAGCGCATCGCCCGGTACGGCGTGCGCATACAGGACGCGCAGGACATCATCGCCACCGCCATCGGCGGCATGCCCATCACGCGCACCGTCGAAGGACGCGAGCGTTACAACGTGCGTGCGCGGTACCTGCGCGAACTGCGCGACTCGCCCGAGGCGCTCGGCAGGATTCTCGTGCCGGCGCGGGATGCCAGGGTCGGCGAAACCGCGCAGATACCGCTGGAACAGCTGGCGGACATTGTGTACGCGCCGGGGCCGCAGATGATCAAGAGCGAAGACACGTTTCTGGTCGGCTATGTGTTGTTCGACAAGGCGGGTGACGAGGCGGAAGTGGACGTGGTCGAGCGCGCCCAGGCGTATCTGCGCGAACATCTTGACCCCGATCTGCCCGCGGGCGTCAGCTACACCTTCGCCGGCATGTATGAAAACCAGTTGCGCGCGCGGCGCACGCTCATGCTCGTGCTGCCGCTGTCGCTGTTCATCATCTTCCTGATACTTTATCAACAGTTCCGCTCGATTATTCATACGCTGGTCATCTTTACGGGCATTTTCACCGCATGGTCGGGCGGCTTCATCCTGTTGTGGCTCTACGGACAGCCATGGTTTCTCGACGGCGCGCCTTTCGGCGTGGACCTGCGCGAACTGTTCCAGATCGCGCCCGTCAACCTCAGCGTGGCGGTATGGGTCGGGTTTCTCGCGCTGTTCGGCATCGCCACCGACGACGGCGTGGTCATGCTCACCTACCTTGGCCAGAGCTTTAAGCGTAAGAAACCAGACTCAGTTCAGGCGATTCGCGACACGGCGCTCGAGGCGGGGGCAAGGCGCGTGCGCCCATGTTTGATGACCTCCGCCACCACCATCCTCGCGCTCATCCCCGTGCTCACGTCCACCGGGCGCGGCGCGGACGTCATGATCCCGATGGCGATCCCGTCCATCGGCGGCATGGCAATATTGCTCATCACACTTTTCGCCACCCCCGTCCTCTATGCCGCCATCGAGGAGACAAAACTGCGCACCCGCACCGCCGCGAGCGGTCAATAACAACAGATATTACGGCCTTTGGTCCTGGAAGATATTACTTTGCATACGTGACATGCTGTCACGCTATAGTTGTGGTTGGCGATATGGCAATCCCAAGGCGACTGGAGCATAGTTGATCCTAAGGCGGGCGTTGCCCGCAACCCAGAGTTGACTATTCTCTTTGTATGTTGTTCACGCTTCAGCGTGCGGCAGTAGTACACAAACTCTGAGTCATACACGCAACCCCGCACGCTGAAGCGTGAACAACATACCCAACTTCTTTTTCTTGATCGCGGTTTCTGGCCGATAAGGTCATACACGCAACCCCGCACGCTGAAGCGTGAACAACATACCCAACTTCTTTTTCTTGATCGCGGTTTCTGGACGATAAGGCGCTACGCTGCGTCCGGGACTTCGCCCGGAAGAAGCGGCGCCTGCGGCGACAGTGCGCATCAGTACCGCGATTACAGGCCGCGTATATCGCCTCCGGCGTTGTTTGCGAACGTATTGGCGGTGGCAATATCATCATTCACGTCAACCGTGCCGGCAAGACTTATGCCCCACTTGAGGCTGTTTTCAAAAGCGCATGCTGTTACGGCAACCCGGGCGGGATTGGCCGAAGAACCCGTAATGTACAGGTTGCCGTCCCAATATCCGCCTCCGTATTCGAACACGCAATGAGTCAGGACGTTTGCTTGGGTGTTGCTATTGTAAAAACGCAGTCCGCCCCAATAACCGGGTATTTCCTCGGCGCCGGTAAAAAAGACAGGCGCTTCGTTTGTGCCCACTGCGGCGAGGCTGCCGGAAGACTCCACAGACATGGTTCTCCCCGCCGCAAACGCCAGCGCCGCGCCCGGTTCTATTGTCAGCGCCGCGTAAACGCCTACGCCCGTGTCCACCAGATACGGCGCGTCAATGCCCCGCCACACGGCGTCCGTGTCAACGTTTCCCGAGGCGATATGCACCACATCCACCTGATTGCCCCTGAACGAGGAGGAGGCGTCAAGAAATCCGACATGCCCGGCGTCAACACGGGCCGCTCCCGCGGTGTTTTCCGTGAGCACATTGCCGACAAACGAAGAAATTATGACATTGCCGCTCGTGCTGAGGCCGTATTCCTTGCTAAAGCGAAATGTGCAATTGTCCATGGCAACCCGTGACGGCACTGATGATGAGCCGGTGACGTATACATTGGCGTTCCAATAACCACCGGCGTATTCAAACACGGCATGGGATAAAGCGTTGACAGTATTGTTCGAGTTATAGAATCGCAGGCCGCCCCAATAGCCGGGTGTTTCCTCGGCGCCGGTGAAGAAAACCGGCGCCTCCTCAGTGCCCGCCGCCGTCAGGCTGCCGGAGGATTCCACCGACATGGTTTTCCCCGCCGCAAACGCCAGCACCGCGCCCGCTTCGATTGTCAACGCCGCATGTACGCTCACGCCCGTGGCTATGGCATAATCAGCGTCTATGCCGGGCCAGACAGCATCCGAATTGATGTTGCCGGAGGGAACGGAAACAATATCCGCGTCATTGCCGGAAAAAGCGCTTGTGTCGGACAGGAAACCAACGTGGTCGGCGTCCAGACTGGCCGCGCCCGCGCTGTTCTCGGTCAACGTGTTTTCTTCAAAACCGTCAATGACAACCGTGCCGCCCGAGGCGAACCCGTATTGGGCGCTCTGGCGGAAAGTGCAATGGTTGACAGCCGCCCGCGCGGGATTGCTTGACGAACCGTAAAGCAGCAGGTTGCCGTCGTAGTAACCGCCGCCATATTCAATGGTTACATACTCCAGTTGGTTATTGGAGGAGTTTGTGTTATAAAGGCGTAAACCGCCCCAAAAGCCCCGGGAGGATTCAACCCCGGTAAACAGGATGGGCTTTTTCTCCGTGCCGACGGCGTTCAGGCTGGCATCGCCCTCAACGGACATGGTTCTGTCCGCTTCAAAAACGATTTTTACGCCGGGGAGCAGCGTTAATGTGGCGCCATTGGTCACGGAAATGTTCTTCTTCGCAATGTAAGTTCCCGCCTTCAAGGTGGTGTCTTCGCGGATATTGTCCAGCTCCCTCACCCCGAGCGGGCCAAAGGGGCAGCCTGACAGGAACACCCCCAATACCACGGTAATCACTGTTCTCCGCAAAAAATCCCGGTTCTGCTTGAAATAGCCGATCATATTGTTCTCCTTTATGGTGTTGTGCGTGCTTGTGCCGCCAATTGCTTCCACTATGGGCGCGTTTTGCGCGTTTTCACAGTATAACAACCCCGGTAAAGAAAAACAAGGGTAAAACAACTGCTTTCAGACAGAGGCCGTTCTGAAACCAGGCGCCCGTTTGCGTAAAGCGCCTAATGATTCACGTATGCTTCGTAAATAAGCTGATATTCGGGATGTTCCTCGGACAGTGTGCTGAAAACACATACTGCATAGCTTAATTCAAGCGCCATATCTTTCTTTAATGGCGTTGCGTCGGGCGACACGGCGCGGTCTGTTGGCGCAGTCATGGATTTTTTACCGAAGGGATTGGCCACCATCAGCCCGTAATCGCGGTTGTGAAACCATGATTGCCGAAAATTGCCGGGACCGGCCATGAGCATTACGCCGACACGGCAACCGTTTACGACCCCTGAATAGGCGCACCAGTTTGCTTGTTTGCCCCAGGTTCCTTTTTCGTTGACATCCCCATGATTATTGAGTATGACGCCGGAACCGTGGCGGACGGTCAGCGTCGTGGCGATGCGCACCCCGCAACCCATCTCCTCCTGATCACCAAAGCAGACGCCGGGTTCCAACGGTTGAAAACGGGATTTGCTCGTGATCAAACGCCTTGTGCCGTCGGCCGTTATGGTATACGCGCAGGTTTCCTCGCACAGGATACGGGGCTGGACGCCGGAAGTTTCATACGCGTTGACCACGGTGAATGTCGCCATTGCGCCGTCTTGTGGCGCTTCTTCAAAGCGCAGATGGCGCACCCGCGCCTTGTTGCGCCAGAAATCCTCGCGGCCAAGATCGCCAAACGCCAGCCAAATGCCCGGGTGAAAGGTGTCGTGGTCCATATTATCCTTGTCCATCTCCGGATCGGGCGGATGATTGCGGGTCGCCTGCGCGCCGTTTGGCGCCTTGACATCGCAGAAATAAGGCCGCAACGTCTTCGTGTCTTCATAGACATATACGGCAAAGGGTTCCCCATCCACCAAGATGCCCATGCGTCCAGCGCGCTGCTCGAAAGTGATTATATAATCAGCGCCTCCAGTTGCCGCGCCCACGCACGTGAAAACAACGGCCAGCATCATACTCATGACATATTCCTTATAGGAAGGCCGCCTCGCATATCGGGCGACGCTTTCCGAATGTTTTCCGTCATCAGGAGCGTCCGCTGAAATGCAAACGCGAACAAAGCAGCAACACCCCAAGCGTAAAGCGTGAGCGCCACTATGATTGTTTTGGCGTTCATGACATGCCAGGGAGCTCATAGCCCCGCCGGTACTCGCGGGCGTAGAGCGTTGTGGCTTCCGCATCGTTTTTGCATTCTCCGGTGATTGGGTCAAGATGGAGTTTACGCCCAACGCGCGTGGCGACGTTGCCCAGATGACACAATACCGTGGAAAGGACGCCTTCTTCAATGGGCGCATACAGCCCTCCGGGATTGTTTGCCTTTATGCAATCAATGAAATTGCGTCCGTGGTCGAGAATGTCCGCGGCGGCGCCGAAAACTTTCTGTTTTCCGTCCTTGAAGATCGCTTTGCTTCCCTCCCTTCCAAATTCGAGTTTACCCTCATCGCCATAAAAAACGACGCCGTTGTCATGACCTTCGAGGGAATAGTCCGTCCACAATCTCATCTCATACATGAGATGGCAATCATTGTATTCATAAACGACGGTTTGCGTGTCCGGCGTTTCGTGATCATCGTTGTAATAGAGCTGCCCGCCGGCGGCGATTACGGCGTTGGGAAGGTTCACGCCAAGCCCCCATCGCGCTTGGTCTATCTGATGAATCCCGTCATTGCCGATGTCGCCGCAGCCATAATCCCAGAACCAGTGCCAGTTGTAATGCCACCGGTTTTTTGTGAAGGGATGGAGTGGGGCGGGCCCCAGCCAGAGGTCGTAATTGACGCCTTCGGGCGGGTCGGTCTCAGGCTCCCGGCCAATGGGCGGGCGATGCTGATGATTGATGGCTTTCGCCATGCGCACCTTCCCGAGGCCGCCGTCGCGCATAAACGCCACCGCTTCCTGAAACGCTTTCCCGGCGCGCCCCTGAGTGCCGTGCTGTACGCATTTTCCGGACGCCGCCGCGGCCTGCGCGAGCATTTGCGCTTCGCGGATGTTATGGGAACAGGGCTTTTCCACATACACATGCTTGCCCGCCGCCAGCGCCGCCAGCGCCAGGGGCGTGTGCCAATGGTCGGGCGTGGCGATACTGACGGCGTCAATATCCGAGGCGTCCAAGATATGGCAGTAATCCTCATACACGGCCAGGCGCTCCGGGTTGGGCAGGCGTTTGGCGAAAGCGTTTCGCCGCTCCGGATCAACATCACATATTGCGACCAGATCGCAGTCTCCAAATCCGGAAAACATCTGCGCATGGCGTTTGCCCTGGACGCCGGCGCCTATGAGCGCATGGCGCACCCGTTCGCTTGGCGCGGCGGCGGCCAGTTTGGTTGTCAGACCCGCCAGCACACCCGCGCAGGCCGTATCCAGAAAGTTGCGGCGGCTCATTGAGTTCATTTTGCCGACTCCTTGTCATGTTTAATCCAATGCGGGCGTTGCCCGGCGTTCCGACCCGCCGGCCACGAATTATGCCCGCAGCATCATTTTACCCTGCCTTCTTCGTACGCTTCCACAAAAACCGACCTGCGTCCAATGGAGTCTTATATTAAATAGCGGCGCCGCTTTTTGTGATGTCGGTAAAATAGGTTACAATGTCAGGGTTGTGTTCCATTCGGCAACTCGTATGTTCAAACCGCCGCGGGCAACAATCATCGGCTGTTCTCGCTTCACCGCGCAGAAAAATACCGGGCTTGCGGCCGGCGCCCGCCCCGGCAATGTTATCTTCTGAAAACAGTGATATGAATCTTACCCATAAGACACTCTTTTATATGACATCAAAACGAAACGTTTCCTTGCTGCTGGCGTCGCTGTTGGTGTTTTATTCCGGTTGTTCCACCACCGGCCACCGGCAGCGCGCGGACGCGGAAACCTACGACATCATCACGGAAAAAAGCGATGCGGTTCCGGGCGCGGAGCCTGATTTCTCGATTGAACCGTCGAAGGATTTTCTTGACCTCTCCTCACTTGACGTCCTTGCCGCCGCCGATGAAAGCTTGGGAACGGAGATAGCGTCAGAGGCCGGATTCGCCATCATCAACTTGGAACAGGCGATACAACTGGCCACCCGACAAAACCGAAGCTATCTGAACGCCAAGGAGTCGCTGTATTTACAGGCGCTCTCGCTGACCCTTGACCGGCATCGGTACACGCCCATTTTTTCAGGCGGCGTTGACGCCGCGTTGCGGCGAAGCGCGTCCGATCAGACTGCGCCGTCGGTGTTTAACGAAGCCATGACCGGCGCCGGCGCGGTTATCGGTCAACTGGAACAAATCACGGGCACAGAGGCGGAATTGTTGCGCGCCTACGCAAGTGTTGTCGAGGAGGCGGGCGCCGCCGCCGGACTCGACCAGCCCCGCGCGCGGCTCGTGGAGGAACGGCGCGTTACCGGCGGAACGACTTTGGGCGTGGATAAATTGATGCGCGGCGGCGGACGCATTGCGGCGGCGCTGACCACCGACTTCCTGCGCTTCCTGACGGGCGAACCGCGCGCGGCCTCGGGCTCCACCCTCAGCCTCGCGCTCACCCAGCCGTTGTTGCGCGGCGCGGGCGCGGACATCGCCGCGGAAAGGCTCACACAGGCCGAACGGGATGCGTTGTATGCGTTGCGCGACTATACCCATTATCGCAAAGAGTTTGCGGTGAATGTATGCGCGGCCTACTACAGTGTGCTGGAGCAGCGCGACATTGTGCGCAACAACTGGCGCGGCCTCGAGAATTTCCGCATGAACGTGGCGCGCGAGCGCGCCTTTTCGGAAGAGGGCCTGCGCACCCAAGCGGAACTCGGGCGCATGGTGCAGGCGCAGTTGGACAACGAAAACCGGTACATCAACGCCGTGCGCCGCTACCAGGAGGAACTGGACAGTTTCAAGATCATGCTGGGTCTGTCCACGGACGCGCAAATCGTGCTTGATGACGGCGATTTGGCGAGGTTGCGAGAACAGGGGCTTGATCATCCCGCCATCGCCTCGGAAGACGCCGTGTCCGTGGCTTTGGCCGCGCGGCTGGACTTGTATAATGACCGCGACCGCGTAGCCGACGCCGAGCGCAAGGTTCGCGTCGCGGCAAACGCATTAAAGCCGCAATTGGACCTTGTCGCGGGCGCGGATGTCGCTACGAAGGGAGACAACAGCCCGGAGCGGCTTGATTTTAACCGCATGGACTGGAGCGCGGGTTTTGATTTTGATCCCGTCTTTGACAAAAAAGCGGAGCGGAACGCATACCGCGCCGCGTTGATTGATCTTGAGCGCGCCGGGCGCCAGGCGGAACTCGCCCAAGACACGGTCAAACTCGAGGTGCGGGCGGCATGGCGCAATCTCGAACAGGCGCGCCGCAACTACGAGGTGGCCCTGGAAAGCGTCCGGCTCAGCGAACGCCGCGTGGAAGAACAGCAATTGCTTGCGGAGCTGGGCGAAGCGACCGCGCAGGACCAGGTGGACGCCCAGAACGACCTTATCCAGTCGCAGAATAATCTCACATCAGCCATCATTTCACACACCATCGCGCGCCTGGGGTTCTGGCGCGACATGGGCATCCTGTTCATCAGAAAGGACGGACTCTGGCAGGAAACGCCACTGCCGCAGGCAGCAAAGCTGGAAGAACGGCGCCCGGCAGACGCCGCCGAACCACGGGACAATTTCTGAAGGGTATGGCATAATGCGGGTTGCACCGGCGCATGACGAAGACGACATGCAAGCCGGCGCGCGCAAAGGAGACAAACCATGAAACGTCGCGAATTTCTTGAAACAATAACCGGCTCGGCGGCGGCGCTGGCGTCCGGCGCATGGGGTGAAGCGCCGGCGCCCGGCATGATGCCGCGCCGACCCCTCGGCAAAACCGGCATCACCTTGCCCGTCATCGGATTCAGCGGGCTTGTGGCGCGGGACAGCGCGCCGGAAGCGGTGGAACAGGTGGTCAGCGATTCGCTGGCAATGGGCGTGAATTTCTTCGACACCGCCGCATCCTACGGCAATTCGGAAACGATGCTTGCGCCGTTCCTGAAACCGCGCCGCAAGGATATCATCCTTTCCACCAAGACCCGCGAACGCACACGTGAAGGCGCGCAAGCCGAATTCAACCGTTCATGTGAAATTCTCGGCACGGATTACTTTGACATGTATCTTGTTCACGGAATACAACATGTGGACAAGGATGTGGACGCGGCGTTTGCGGACGGCGGCGCGATGGAGTATCTTCTGGACTTGAAAAAGTGGGGACGGATTCGTTGTCTGGGGTTCTCGTCCCATTCCACGGAATCCGCCGTGGCCGCCATGGAACGATACGATTTTGATTTTTTTTATTTCCCCATCAGCTACACGCCCTGGCTCAAAGCGGCTTTCGGTCCCGCGGCCATTGACAAGGCGCTGGCAACGAATACCCCGTGCATAGCCCTAAAAGCGATGGCGCGGCAGCGTTGGTCGGCGGCAGCGCCAAAAGAAGGAAAATGGGGTGACATGTGGTATCAACCCGTGGACGACCCGGAGGAGGCGTCGCTGGCGCTGCGGTGGACGCTCAGCAGACCCGTGGTCGCCGCGTTGCCGCCCGGTCGTGAAGCGTTATACCGGCTTGCCCTTGATATGCGCGGCGCTCTCGACCCAATCACTCCCGACGAAACGGCGCGGCTGCTTGCCATGTCAGAAGATAAAACGCCCTTGTTTCCGCGCTAATCTTGCGGCGTTCTGGGGACGTGCCCCCTTAACCCGGCAACCACGATCAAAAAAATAAGTGCGGCATGTCGTTCACGCTTTAGCGCGCCGGGTTGCGTCTATTGACCAGGGTTTGTGTATTGTTTGATATTGTGTGCGACACCCGTCTGAGGCGTATCGCCGTATCCTCGGGGCGCGTCAGATTTGATCGCTTTTTCTTGGGATGACCCGATTGTCATTTGATTGTCATTTTCCGGCGATGGTGGTATACTGATGAATGTTGGTTTGCGCGTTGTCGTTGCGTGTTGCAGCGGCGCGGGCGGCGCATGAAACAGGATAAGGCGGAAGCGTATGAAAACGTACCATTTCCATCGGCAAGGCGCGCGGCAGGCAATGCGGTTGTTTTCGCTTGTTGTCATGGCGGTCGGCCTGTTGATCATCGGTTGTGATTGGCTGAACTCGGATGATCCCATAGATTATCTTTCCAACCCGCTTCGCCGCGTGTTTCTTGGCCGCCTCACCTATCCCACGGGCGAGACGCCGTATGAAGCGCTTGTGGGCGATCTGAACCGGGACGGTCTGCCCGATGTGGTAACGTTGAACTGGGTTCCCGAAACCGCTTCCGTATTGCTCGCGGACGGCGCGGGCGGCTTTGCCGAAGCGGTAACGTATGAGCTGGGCGCCGCGCCCCGCGCCGCGGTGTTGTGCGATTTGTCTGGAAACGGCGTGCTCGATCTTGCGGTGGTTAACGAACAGTATGCGCAGGTAACCCTGTTGTTTGGCGATGGGAACGGCGGCTTTGACGCTTCGACCGCCTTGAATCTTGTTCCGGAATCCGGGCCGCGCGCCATTGCCGCGGCGGACCTGAACATGGACGGCGTCATGGATTTGGTTACGGCGGACACTGCGGCGGGAACGGTGACCCTGCTTGTGGGCGAAGGCGCGGGCGCCTTTCTTGAGCCTGTGAGCGTTCCCGTGGAACAGGCGCCGGCGGGCATTTGGGTGGGCGATCTCGATGGTGACGGCATTACGGATATTGTTACGGCGCACCCCGACACCGACACGCTGCATCTGCTGCAAGGCACGGGTGTGAATTACCTGCCGGGCGTTTCGTTGCCCTGCGGCCACAAACCGCAGCTGGTGACGGCGGTGGATCTTGACAACAACGGGTTGCGCGACCTTGTGGCGGGCAACGCCGGCTCCGGCGACCTGTCGGTGTTATACGCCCTGGGCGACGGACAATTCAGCGCGGAAACGCGCATCGCGTTGCCGTATCCGGCGGGACGCTTCGTTGTCGCAGATTTCAGCGGCAACACCATCCCTGACATTGCCGCGGTGCTTTTTGACAAAACAGGCGAGGACCGGCAGCCCATCAGCCGGTTGGCTTTGCTGCGGGGCAACGGACCGGGTGAATTCGGCGAGGCCGCCGTTTATGGTTCGGGGTGGGGCGCAATAGCCGTTACGGCAGCAGACATGAACAACAGCGGCCGGCTCGATCTGGTTACGGCGGACTATTCCACTGACACCATATCCATTGCTTATAACCGCGGCAACGCAGCGTTTGAATCGGACCGGCGCTTTGCCGTCGGCGCAAAACCGCGGAAAGCGGTGACGGCTGATTTTACTGAGGACGGCAGGGACGACATCGCCGTTTTGAACTATAACGATAATACTGTTTCCATTATGGAAGCGAAGGGCGACGGCACATTCGAGGCGTTGTCTCCCGTTATTCTGACGGGAAAACCGCTGACGATGACATCGGGCGATCTGAATAATGACGGGCGCGAGGATATCGTCGTTTCAATAACGGGTCAAACGCAGGTTTTCGTGTACCTCGCTGTTGGCCCCGGCGTCTTTGCAGCGCCCCAGTTCTTTCCGGTGCAAACGGACAATTCCCAAGGCGCGCCGGAAGCGCTTTCACTCGCGCTGGGTGACGTCAATAATGACGGCAGTCCTGACATTGTTGCCGGGAACAGCCGCACCGACACCGTGGCCGTTTTATTGAACAATGGAACGGGGAGATTCAACCCGCCCATTATCACAAACGCAGGCAATTACCCGCGGGACGTTCATCTTGCCGACACCAATGGCGACGGCAACCTCGATCTGGTGTTTTTGAGTTCACGGGACCCGCTGTCGCCGAACGACAACGCCGACCCCCGGGTTGTGCGTTGGTTCGGCAGGGGTGACGGCACATTTGACGAGGAAACGCATTTGCGTTTTGCCACCGGCTCGGAACCGCAAATGATGGCCATGGCGGATATTACCGGCAACGGATGCCTCGACGCTGTCACGGTGCATACGGCGGACAACAGTGTTTATGTGCTGGGCGGCTTAAAAAACGGAAACTTTTCAAAAGCTTCGAGAATATACGTCGGGTATAGACCCGTATCCGTGACGTTGGCGGATATCAACCGCGATGGGCGGGCGGACCTGATTGCCACCTTGAATGCAGGCAGCGTGGTAATGCGTTACAGTCGGGGTGATCTAAAGTTTGAAGACCCGAACAATTTTATTGTGTCCACCGGCATGGCAGAAAGTGTTGTTGCCGATGTAAATGGCGACGGAATTTTGGACTTGATCGTCGTTAATTCCAGTAGGAACGATCTTGGCGTCTTGTTGGGACAAGCGCTATGAAAAC
>DSBB01000203.1 GCA_011046175.1 Candidatus Hydrogenedentota bacterium
TATGAGGATAACGTGGAAGTGCTGGTGTACCCGCGGATACGATCGGCGCGGTTGAACGCGCTTGAAAAGGCCTCGATGAACCAGTTCGTGCCGTCCCGCGTTCAGGGTGAAGGCGATGAATATTTCGCGCTGCGCGAATATGTCCGGGGCGATGATTTGCGGCTGGTGGTATGGCGGGTGAGCGCACGGCTGGGCGTTTGGATGGTGCGCGAAATGGGCGTGGGCAATTCGCGGATAATCACCTTTGTGTTGGATACGCGCCGCGTGGCCGCCCCCGATTTCGACGAACAGTTCGAAGAGGCCGTCGAAATCGCCGCGTCATTGATGATTACGCTGTTGAACCGGCAGTATCATGTGGGACTTTTCGCGCCCGACGCGGAAGTTCCCACCGGCCGCGGGCCGGGACAGGAACGCCGCATTCTGGATTGCCTGGCGCGCATTATGCCTGTGGACGCCGCCGCACATTCGGATTTCGAGGCGCGGGCGCGGCGCAAGGCGGGCGAACAATCGCGGCTGGTGTGCCTATCCGCGAATCCGGCGCGGTGGGGCGAGGGCAATTGGCTGGACGGTATTCCCGCCGTAGACCCGGGAGCGGTGGTATATGGATAACCGGCTTTCCCTGGTAGTGCGTTTATCCACGGCGCTTCTGGTCTTTTCCGGTTACCTTGCGCTGGCGTCCGTTCTCCAATATGGGCCGGGATTTCTGCTGCTGCCCCTGATTGCGCTGCCGTTGTCGCCGATATGCGGCCGGCTTGAAGAGCGCGCCTATGCATGGCGCGTGATGCGGCGCGTGGCGGCCATTGTTTACATGTGCTTCATTCCCTTCAGCCTTTCCGTGCTCGGGTTGATGGACGCCGTCGTCGCGCTGGTGATTTTCATACAAGTCTATCTGCTGCTTGGCCAAAAAAGCGAGCGCGTCTATTACGAAATATATTTGATGTCGTTTTTCCTTTTGCTTGCGGCGGTGGTGCAATCGCCGGAACCGCTTATCGCCATTGCGCTGCTGCTCTTTGGCGTAAGCGCCGTATGGGCTTTCACTTCGTTGCGCCTGTACAGCGAGACCCGTCGCAATCCCGCAAAAGGACTGCCGGAAGTGCGCCCGTTGCGCGCGGCGGGCGCGGCCTTTCGCCCCGGAAACGTGTTTGATCGCGGACTTGTCTTATCCCTGTCGGCGCTGTCCCTGCTGACGATTGCGCTGACCGTGGTGGTGTTCTTGTTTACGCCGCGGGTGGAGGCCGGCTGGCTGGGGCGCCGTGACGCGCGTCAGGCGGTAACAGGGCTTTCGGAGACGGTCCGGCTCACGGGCGGCGCAAGCATCACGGAAGATCAGACCGTGGTCATGCATGTTCGCTTTCCCGAAGAGCCGGACGGCGTGTTCCTTCCCGGTGGCGCTTTATATTGGCGTGTAACGACGCTTTCCCGGTTTTCCGGCGACGAGTGGTCGCGTCGCGGGTTGAATCATCATTATGAGCCGGGAGTTGACAGGATTTTCGGCCGTTCCTCGCGAATGAATATGCATACGGACGGCCTGGAGGAAGGTCGCCGCCGCCGGGAAAACTCGCGGGTGGTTCAGCAGGTCATTTACATGGATGAGGTTCCACAACAAGGTGTGCCGGTTCTTGATTTGCCCCAGGGGGTGCGCATCTTGGGCGATCCCTCGAACATGCAGGTGTCTTGGGACGGAAACGGCGATTTTACAATACAACTGCAAACGCGCGGCTCGCGCAGGCTCCAATACGAGGCCTATTCGGAAATTGTGGAGAGGGAACCGGCGGCGCTGCGCCGCGCGCCGTTCGATTACGAGTTTATGGACGCGCGGGATTACAGCCTGCTTACGTACCAGGAATTGCTGCCCGAAACACGGCGGCTTGCACGCGACCTGACGGCGGCTTATCCGGCGGCTTACGACAAGATAACGGCGTTAAATGACTATCTGGGTGGCGAGATGTTCGCCTACACGCTGGATGTGCCGCCGCTGCCGGCGCAAAACGGAATGGACGCTTTCATTAACGAGATTCGGCGCGGCCACTGCGAACTCTTTGCGTCGGCATTGGCGCTGATGACGCGGAGCCTCGGCATTCCGGCGCGTGTGGTCAGCGGATACCGCGGCGGCGAATACATCCCGGACGACCAAGCGTATCTTGTGCGCGCCAGCATGTCGCATCTGTGGGTCGAGGCGTTGTTTCCCGGCCAAGGATGGGTCCGTTTTGACCCGTCACCGCGGTCGGAGGCGGCCCCGACCGGGCTGCAGCAGATGCAAATGGCGTGGTCGCTTTATCTGTTGCGCGCCAAAATGTTCTGGTTCCAGCAGGTAGTCGGCTTCCAGGGGCGAATCAGGCTCGATCAACTCGGCTGGCCCTGGCAACGCAAACTGCGGGCATCGCCCGCAGCGCGCCCGCAACGCGACGCGACCCAAACGGAGGATGAATCCTATCAGCCCCGCAATTATGAGGCGTTGTTGCGTCATCCGGCGTTGCGCGTTGCGGCCATAGCGGCCTGCTTGGCGGGCGCCATATTCCTCTGGCGACGATGGCATAAACGAGCGTCCGAGGCTGTCAAACTCAACCGGGACCAAAAGCGGATGAGGCGCTTGTACATGCGCTTTTTGCGGGCGGCGTCCGCCTTGGGCATTGACTGTGTAAACAAAACCTCCGGTGAAATCCGGCGGGAGCTGTTGCGGCGCGGTCTTTCCGAAACAACATCGCTGGAGGAATTCATCCTTTCTTACAATAGCGTGCGTTTCGGCGGGCGTCCGTTAACGCGCGAACAACAAACCGCATTTAAGCGGCAGCTGCGGCGGCTTCGTTCCCGCACACTGTAACGGGCGTTGCGCGGCAAACCTGCCGATTCGTTCCCGTCGTTTTGCGCTGGATTTTACTCAGGATGGTGATATACACTTATGGTCATTATGGCGCCTGTCAGGCGGCGGCAGAAATCCGGTTGGGTGGCATGACCGGGGTAACCGGCTGATCTGTTGCGCTTATCCGACGACGTGATAGATTCGGAAACGGAAGCCCGCCTGCAAGGACCGTTGCATCGTTTCGTTTATTCCAAGCACTGTCTTTGGGAGTAGTGTAAATGAGTTTGAATCTTGCTGATGCGCTTGAAATTGCCGCCGAGAAGCGGCCTGACTCGGAGGCGCTTGTCTTCGATGATACGCGCATGACCTTTGCGCAAGTTGCCAAAGCGGCGCGGCGTCTTGCCGCCGCATTGCATGAACGCGGCGTCGGGCCGGGCGATAAAGTGGCCTTTCTCATTCCGAACACCCCGCATTTCCCCATAATTCTGTACGGCGTCCTGTATACGGGCGCCACCGCGGTTCCCATGAACGTGCTGCTGCAATGGCGTGAAATATCGTATCAGTTGGAGGAAGCGGACGTAACAACGCTGTTCGCGTTCGGACCCCTTCAAGAACAGGCCGTCCGCGCGTTTCAGGCGTCCCCGAAATGTCGCCGGCTTTTCGTGGTCGAGCCCGGCACAACGCCTTCATCCCCCGAAACAGGGGAATCCTTTCTAAAAATGATGGCGTCCGGCAGCCCCGACTTCGAGCCGTATCGCACCAATCCGGACGACACCGCGGAGATTTTGTTTACGTCCGCGTACGGCGGCAAACCGTTGGGCACCGAACTGACCCACTTCAATTTGTTTCAAAACGCGCTTATTTCCCAGGCGTTTGTGCAGCAATTCACGTCGGAAGACGTGTGCCTCTGTGCGTTGCCGCTGTTCCATTCGTTCGGGCAGACGGCCATGCTGAACGCGCCGCTGCTGGGCACAAGCAAAGTGATTCTCATGCCGCGTTTTGAGACGCACAAGGTGTTTGAGATTATTGCGCGCGAGCGGGTCACCCTTTTCGGCGTTGTGCCGAGCATGGCGCATTTCATGATTCATTACAAGCCGTCCGAACATTTCGACCTCTCTTCGATACGGGCGTTGGACGTGGGCGGTTCGGCCCTTCCCCTTGAAACGCATGAGGCGTTCCTCGAACGCTTCAATATCCCGCTGCTGCAGGGCTACGGATTGACCGAAACAAGCCCTGTGGTGGCGTACAATGTGGATGAAGCGACCAATCGCCCCGGTTCGGTGGGCAAACCCATTTTCCATTGTCAGGTGCGCATACGGCGCGCGGATGATTCATTTGCCGCTCCGGGCGAGGCGGGGGAAATTGTTGTGCGCGGCCATAACGTCATGAAGGGCTATTACAAAAAACCGGCGGAAACCGCCGACGCGCTGCGGGACGGCTGGATGCATACGGGCGATTTGGGTTACTTGGACGAAGACGGCTACCTCTATCTTACGGGCTTGAAAAAGGACCTGATTATTCGCGCCGGCATGAACATTTATCCCCGTGAAATCGAGGAAATTCTGCTGCTGCATCCCGATGTTGAAGAAGCGGCGGTGATCGGCGTTCCCGAACATGTTCGCGGCGAGGAGGTGTGCGCCGTGCTCGTTTCATCGTCCCAAACGCCCCCTGATGAAAAGGCGTTGCGCGCCCACTGCTTTGAATACCTGGCGCAGTTCAAGTGTCCGCGCAAATTTGAGTTCATCCATGCGCTGCCCCGCACAAATTCAGGTACAATAGATAAGAGCGCGCTGCGCAGACAATTCTCACGCCGACATACGTAACGGATGGCACAAGAAGGCATCATGACGACATTGCTGGATTCCATAAAAAGTCCCGAAGATATCAAGGCCTTTTCAATGGAGCAGCTCGAGGCGCTTGTCCTCGAGTTGCGCGGGCGTATCATCGAAACCGTCACGCGCAACGGCGGCCATCTGTCTTCTCCGTTGGGAGTGATTGAATTGACGGTGGCGCTGCATCGCGTTTTCGATGTTCCCAAAGACAAATTGATCTGGGATGTGGGACATCAGTGTTACGCTCACAAGCTGCTGACGGGACGGGCCGACAGATTTGACTCGTTGCGCAAGAAAGACGGGATCAGCGGCTATCCCAAGATGTCCGAGAGTGTTTATGACTGCTTTGGCACAGGCCACAGTTCCACCTCGATATCGGCGGCGGTCGGCATGGCAATCGCCCGCGACAGGCTGGGATTCTCCCATCACGTGGTGAGTCTGATTGGCGATGGCGCCATGACCGGGGGCATGGCCTTCGAGGCGTTGAACCACGCCGGGCATCTTGGCTTGAACATGCTGGTCATTTTGAATGACAACGAAATGTCCATCTCCCGCAATGTGGGCGCGCTGGCGCGATATTTCAACCGCTTGATTACGGCAAAGCCGTACAAACGCGCCAAACAGGATGTGGGCAGTTACGTGAAGACGCTTGTCGGGAACCGCATGACCCGCGCCATTCAGGATATCGAGAAATCCGTCAAGGGCTTCATTACCAAGGGCGGCTTGTTCCAGGAACTGGGCTTTAACTACATTGGCCCCGTGGACGGCCATGACCTGCCGCTGCTTATCGAAGTATTGTCCCGGGTGAAAGAGATGCAAGGCCCCATTTTTCTTCACTGCACCACCGAGAAGGGCAAGGGACTCAAGGCGGCGGAGGAGGACCCGCAGGCGTATCACGGCGTCAAGGCGCTTCCGGCCAAAGGCGACGCGGGCGAAGGCGATCCCGTGCCCGCGAAGGTGGAGCCGCCGCCGCTGCGGTCCGCAACTTTCACCGAGGCGTTCGCCGAGGCGCTTGTGGCGCATGGCCGGAAAGACTCCCGCATCATCGCCATTACCGCGGCCATGCCCACGGGCACGGGCTTGACCTGCTTCGAGCGCGAATTTCCCGACCGCTTTTTTGACGTCGGCATCTGCGAGCAACATGCCGTCACCCTTGCTGCGGGGCTTGCCGCCGAAGGGCTGAAGCCGGTCGTCGCCATTTACTCCACATTCCTGCAACGCGGCTATGATCAGATTGTCCATGACGTGTGTCTGCAGGGACTGCCGGTCGTGTTTGCCATTGACAGGGCCGGCATGGTTGGTGAAGACAGCCCCACGCAAAACGGCGCCTTTGATCTCTCGTTCCTGCGCGCCACACCCAACCTGCGGCTGCTGGCGCCGCGAGATGACATTGACACGGCGCTCATGCTCGAGTGGGCCTTGTCGCTGCGGGAGCCGGTCGCGCTGCGTTATGCGCGCGACGCCGCAACCACCATCGGAAGCGCTGCCATCCGCGATGTTGCGCATGCGGAAACATTGCGCGAGGGCGACGACCTCGTCTTTCTTACGGTGGGCCCCTGCGCGGCGGCGGCGCTTGCGGCGGCGGAGCGGCTTGCCTGCGAAGGAACGGCGGCGGCGGTGGTGGACGCGCGTTCCGTCAAGCCCCTTGACACGGCCATGCTGGACGCCCTGCGACATAAACCAATCATTACCGTCGAGGAAAACGCCCTCGCCGGCGGTTTTGGAAGCGCGGCGCTTGAATATTTTGAACAGTCGGAGCAAACGCCGGGGCCGGTCTTGTGCCGCATGGGATTTGACGATGTTTTCTATGAACACGCCACCCGACGGGAACAGCTTGCCATGTGCAATCTCGACGCCGACGGGCTGTATGACTGTGCGAAGCACATGCTTGCGCGCCTGCAGGAGACCTATACCAAATAGGCGCGCCAACGAAGTTGTTTTTCTCGGAAATTCGACAACGAATGAACTACAACGGCGCGGGGATGAATTGCGCCCCTACATAATGTCCCTTTGCGCCCGCACATGAAAGGAACTTTGTTATGACACCTATTTCGCGGCGGAATTTTCTCGGCTGCGCGGCGGGCGCGGTTGCGGCGACCGCCTTCGCTCCCGGAAGCGTTGCTGCCGTTTCGGCTTTGCCACGGGCAACCGACACGCGCGCTCTGGGCAGGACGGGGATTCAATGCTCATGGCTGGGCATGGGCACCGGCATACGGGGAAGCGGCCCGGGCATCACCGATTTAACACTGAATCTGTCCGGAAACCAGATTGTGGATTTGCTGGAGTATGCTTATGCGCAGGGGATCAGTTATTTTGATTTGGCTGATCGGTATGGCTCGCACAACCATATGCGCCTCGCGTTGCGCCGTTCCATCCCCCGCGACAAGGTTATGATATTAAGTAAGGTGTGGTCGCGCAAGGCGGAACGGGTCAAGAAAGACCTGGAGCGTTTCAAAGAGGAACTGCAAACGGATTATATAGACGTGGCGCTTATGCACTGTGTGCGTCAGGGTGAAGAGGATTGGCCGGAAACGCTCAGACCCGCCATGGACGTGCTTGAAGACGCCAAGGCAAAAGGGTTCATCCGGGCGCACGGCGTGTCGTGTCATGTGTTGCCCGCGCTGGAACGGGTTCCCGACGAGCCTTGGTGCGATGTGGCGCTGGTTCGGATTAACCCGTTTAACAGCCACATGGACGGACCCGTGGAAAAAGTCGTGCCCGTCATCCGAAAAATTCACGACGCAGGCAAAGGCGTGCTCGGCATGAAAATTCTGGGCGAAGGGGCGCCGGAGGTGGTGGCAAACATGGATGAGTCGCTGACGTTTGCCGGAAGCCTGGGAACGTTGGACGCCATGACCATTGGCTTCATGAGCGGGAGGCAGATTGACGAGGTAATGGCGCGTATCAACGCCGCGGCGGAAGTTTGAAGCCCATCGGCGGTCCCCTTCAGCCGTTGAGAATGGTTCGGACTTTATCGGCAAGTTCTTGGGGCGTAAACGGCTTGCTGACGAAATGGGGCGCAGATTCGCAAACACCTGCGAGAACGCCTCCGTCATAGCCGGACATAAACAGCACGCGCAAATCCGGCAGGTGTTGCCATATCTTTTTTGCCAGACGGTCCCCGTTCATCTCCGGCATGAAAATGTCCGTAATGAGCAGGTGTATCTTGTCGCCGCACAGGCGCGCGGTAGCCAACGCTTCCCGGGCGCTTTCATAAGGCAGCACGGCATACCCCAGCCGGTTCAACACGCGCGCGGTCGTGTTGAGAACGACAGGGTCGTCCTCCACAAGAAGAATGGTTTCATGGGCGGGGCGGGCGCCGCCGGCGTTTTGTCTCTCAGTTTGCGTTTCCACGGAAATATACCTTGGCGCAAGTATAGCATGAACGGTTTGCGGTGTTCTCTTTTTGCGCGGGCGGAGGTTGTTTGATGTTGCGTGAAAAAACGCCGTGAATGAGGGGCCGGGTTATGATTCAGGGGGCGTGACGCGCCACGTGTCCCCTTCATTTGTGATGTTCATGGCGGCGCGCATATCAGGCGCGTCGAGCGCGCCGGTTGCGCCTGTCCACGGGCAGTTGACCACGGGCACGGCGCCGGTTTCGGACTCTATGATCACGAAGGCCGTTTCACCGTTGCGGCGTTCAGCGGAGACAAGAAACGCGCCGACGGCGCGAAGTCTTTTGAAGGACACGTCCCGCCATGCGTCGGGAATGGCGGGAAACACGTGTATGACGCCGGTGTGGCTTTGCAGCAACATTTCGTTGAGTCCGGCGGCATAGGCGAAGTTGCCTTCAAGGGTGAACGGCCGATAAGTGAATTTGGAATGCCCTTCGCCGCTCTGGTCGCCGTTGCAGTGGAAACTGCTGCGCAGCACGAAAGCGCGCGCGAACAGTTCCAGCGCGTCCGCCGCCGCCTCGCCGTCACCGGCGCGCGCCGCCACCGACGCGAGCCACGCGAAGCTATACCCTGTCCACCAGTCCGTGCCCAACCGTCGCAATTCGTCAAAGGTTGCCGCCACGATGCGCGCTTCTTCTTCGCCGCGGCTGCGGTCAATCAGGCCCAGGGGATGTATCGCCATGAGATGTGAAAAGTGGCGGTGGGACGCCTCGAGGGGATACCCTTCCGCGACCAGCAACGCGCCGTTGGCCGCCGTTGCCAGCGGCGGCATTTCCGCCAGCGCGCTACGCCAGCGGCCCGCTTCATCGTCTTTGCCCAGCTCCTGCGCCAGTTCCGCCGTCTTCTCAAAGGTCCAGCGTATCAGCGCGTTGTCATAATTGGTGATGGACGGGAACCATGCGTTGGGCTTGTTGTCGTTGATTTCCGGAGACGAGCTCAACGGCAATGTGCGCCGTCCCGCTTCGTCGCGCTCTCCGGTAACCGCTTCAAGGAACACGGCGCATTCCTCGAGCCACGGATAGGCGCGTTGCTCAAGAAATGCTCGGTCCCGGCTGTACTGCCAGTGCAGATAGAAATGGTGGGCGAGCCACGCCGCCGTGGTCGCGGAATGGGTGTACTGACGCCAGCCGCCGATCTGCTTCAGTTCGAGGTCGGTGGTCATGGGCGCGTTTAGTCCGGGCATCTCGAAGAACCGCTGCGTCCAGTCCCGCGCCGCGCCGCGATTGTCCCACAGCCAGTCAAGGAAGCCCAATCCAAGATCAAGGCGGTTGCCGCTGTAGCATGGCCAGTAACTCAGCTGCGTGTTCAGGTCATGATGGTAGTCCCCCTTCCACGGAGGCAGCTTTCCGTCGTCCGCCGTCCAAGGCCCTTGCAAGGTGATGGGCGGGGCGTCAGGCCGCGCCGCAGCGCCGAACTTATACATGTCGCGGTACCATTGCCGCTCGATGATTTCATTGGGCACACGCACCAGCGCCATGTCCCAGTATTCGCGCCACCACGCCTGATGGGACTTGCGCAATCCGGACAGGTCTTGCAGCGCGGCTTCGGCGCGGGAACGCGCCAGCGCGGCGGGATCGCCCTCTTCAAGACTCGACGCGATGCTCCATGTCGCCGTGAATCCGTCGTCGCGGTCCGCGCGGCACACATGCACGGCAAAGAAAAAATCGCCCCAGCCCTGCTGCGTGTACGCCATGTATCCCTCGCCGGACTGTTCCACCGGCGCGGGGTAACCCAACTGCGACAGTTCTCCCATCACAAAGCCTTTGGATGGACTGTCATCCTCCTTGCCGCCGAACGCGGGCGCGTTCAGGCGCAACGCCACGCCCGGCGCGTTGTACACCTCGATGATACCCACCGCTTCTGTTGCGTGAACCCAGACCCGCACCACGGCGCCGTTGTCAAAGGTTACCGCTGCCGTGCCGTTGACCAACGCGAGTTGCGCCCCCTTAAACGCGCCGTCGGGAACCACCAGTTCGATGCGCCCCGCCGGGATTTTGGTGGGCGCGGGCCGGTGATAAGGCGTTTCATACAACGCTATAAGTTCATCATAGCGCCCCTCCTTTTCCCACTGCCGCATCAGCAGGTACTTATAGTCTTCCCCGTAATATTCGGGCACGGGTCGCAAATCCCACAGGTCGGTCCGGTCGAGGGAGATGTTCAGCGGCTGCCCGTCGCCCCAGACCAGCGCGCCCAGCAAAGCGTTCCCCAGCGGCATCGCCTCGTCCCAGACCATTGCCGGCGTCTTATAATGCAGGTCGTGCTCCGGAAAAGACGCCGCGTCCGCAATCATCGCCGCCATCATACCCCCAAGAATGAACACATAATGCGTACAATCAATTGTGTTATTCATTTATGTGCTCCTTTTCAGCCGTAGCGGCGCCGTCTGACGGGACATCCCCGTTCTCTATGCTCGCGGCAAGGCGTCATCATAATACAAAGCGATTGGAAAATCAACTCGTAAGAAAGGGTTTCGCGCCAACCCGTCTCATCGTATTCCGTCGTTCGCGCCAATGCCTGCAATTGCGGAACCATTTACTCGATAGAGTCCAACAATGCCTTGGCCTGCCGGTTGGAAGGGCGCAGTTTGAGAAGCGTTTGCAGATGTTTTTTGGCGGCTTGACGTTTCTCCTGCTGAATAAGCACTGTTGCAAGATTGTAAAGCGCGGAGGCATTGTCGGGTTCGATTTCCAAGGTGCGTTCAAGATATTTTCGGGCTTCTTCAAAACGTTGCAAGCCCGCCAGCGCCGCGCCGTACTGGCTGATTACCTGGGCGTTGTCCGGTTGTTTCGCGACAATGGGCGCAAGCAAGTCCAGAGATTCCTGATGGCGCCCGAGGAGAAGCAACAACACCGCGTAGTTAAACGTGTAAATGCTGATTTGCGGTTCCAGTTCCATGGCGGCGCGCATGTGTTTTTCCGCTTCCTGGTGCCTTCCCTGATGCACACGAATATGGCCGAGATGATTGTGCGCTATGGCGTTTGTGTCGTTTGTGGCCGCAAGCGCGCGCCAGGCGAGGGTTTCCGAATCGCGCCAAAAGCCGCTCTGCCAGAAACACAACACCGCCAATATAAAGACCAACGAACCGATAATCTTCTTGTATCCGTCGGGCGCGCCGGCGGCGACCGCATCATTTTTCCCGGATTGCGCCGCGTTGGGGCAATATATTTCGTAAATAAGAAAGGCAACCATGAGATAAAGCCCTATGGCGGGCGCGTAAAGATAACGCAGGGCAATGGATTCCGAAGCAAACCGCACCAGACCGCACACGGGCAGCAGCGACAATACAAACCAGCCCCATCCGACGATCAGGTAGGGACGTCGCGCATGCAACAGCAGGGCGACGCCGGAAATCGCCGTCAACACCAATGCGGCGCCCAGAACGACGGGCGGCGTTATCCAGTCTGTTGAGGGAGAGTAGGCCGTGACATAACGAAACGGATAGAGGAGATGGAAAAGATACCGCACATAAGCGGTCAAGGCAAAACCCATGTTGTCCAGTGGCGACATAAGTGTGTTGCGGTCGAGCACGTTGAACTGGGTCTTGCCGAAAAAGGCAAAAAACACGCCCAGCCCCGTAAGCGCAAACCAGGGCGTCTTCTCCAATAGCAGCGGCAACGCCGCGCGCGCGGCGCCGCCAATCTTGAAGAAATTAATTTCAATGCGCCGCAACGGCCAGTAATCCAGCAGCAACAATAACGCGGGCAGCATTATTGCCCCCTGCTTGCTCATGACGGCCAGCAGCATGAAAACAAGAGAAGCCCCATAAGCGCCGTAGCCGCGCTTTGTCGCATAACGCCGATACGCCTCAATGCTGAGAAGCATAAAAAATGCGGGCATGATCTCGTTGCGCGCCGCTATCCAGTTCACGGTCATCGCCTGCACCGGATGCGCCGTAAAAAGAAGCGCGACGGCAAGAGCAACCGGAAAATTATTAAGCAGCCGCTTCAGCGTCATAAACAAGGCGCAGGCGCACAGCAGATGCCAAAGCAGCGTCATAAGATGGAAACCGCCCGCCCAATCGCCGAACAACTCGCGGTCTATCATAAAACTGATGGTCGGCAACGGTTGATACAACCCGAAGTTCGGATTCGTCAACGCCCAGTATATATTTTTTAAGGAAAGCCCCGACATTACATGGGGGTTGTTGAAAATGATGTTTGGATCATCATAGAGAACGTAATCATACGTTGCGCATCGCCCGAAAACCGCGAGTCCCAGAATAATGACGCCCAGCAGGGCGAACACTTCGTTGAGATTCGTCTCACGGCCTGGTTCGACCGCGCATTTCGGCGGAGATTGCTGTGGTCTCTTCTGTTTTTTCGGCATTGCCACATTGTATTTCATAAGAATGGAACAAGGCAAAATATGACATGGATGCTTGAAAGCGCCTTCTGCCGCTTCGCCTCGAGCCCTTCTGAAAACCTGAAATTGCCGGGCGCGCCCGGCTCTCCATTGTCAAAACCCATGCCCTTTCTTATACAATTGCCGGAATGCGGCGCAATTGCAAAATGTTCCCGCTAGATACAGGAGTATAAGCATGACAGACAACAAACTTAGTCGTCGCGCTTTTCTCGCGGCAACCACAACAACGGCGCTGACGGGCGCGGCATGTTCCCTTTTCATCAAACCCACAAGCCCCGGCGTCGTGTTTATTGTCATAGACACCCTGCGCGCGGACCGGTTGGACGCCAAACTTCACAACCTGCCGGTCATGCCGGGACTTCACGCCTTGGCGGACAACGCCGTTTGCTGCGCCGAAGCCTATGTGCAGGAGACTTTTACCAAGCCGTCGGTGGCGTCCATGCTCACCTCGTTGTATCCCGAAGTGCATGGGGTCCGTTTTGGGATATTTACGCCGGGCGATATAGACAAAAGCAAAGACCCTCAAAGCATGTTGCACGTGGATGTGCTTTCCCGGGAACTGCCAAGCCTCCCGACCGTCCTGCGGCAGCACGGCTACGCAACCATAGGGGTGCAGACAAACATGCAGCTGCACGCCCACTCAGGATTTGCCAACGGCTTCGACCAGTATCACTACCTCGACAACGTGTCCGCTGATGTTGTGTCGCGCAAGGCCATTTCGGCGATCGAGCGCGTGAAGGAACCCTTTTTCCTTTACATTCATTACCTGGACCCCCACTGCCCGTACACGCCCCCGAAAGAAATCATACATACCTTCGGCGTGCCTGAAAAGCCTTCCGATAAGGACTTGGAACTGCTGCAAAATTATAATGAGTACTACTGGGACTTGGTGAGACACGGGCTGGGATTGAGCGAAGAGCGCGCCATAGGCAGGCTTGGCAGGAAAGGGCGCAATTTTCTTAAGTTCATGTACGATGGAGAGGCGCGATTTACCGACAGCGAGGTGGCGGGCCTTATTGCCTCGGTGCGCAAGCGGTTCCCGCGCAGTCTTATTGTTGTCACCTCGGATCATGGCGAAGAGTTTTGGGAACATGGAAGCATCGGACATACGAAAACCGCTTACAGAGAATTGGCTCATGTGCCGTTGATATTCGCAGCGCCCGGTCTGGCCGCCGCGAATATCAACGCGCCTGTTGAAAGTATTGACATCACGCCGACCATTGCGGCGTATCTCGACATCCCTCTGGAAAGCGGCTGGCAGGGCAGGAATCTTATCCCCCTGTTCACCGGAACCGGGCGACGGAAGCAAAAGTGCGTTTACACATCCGCGTTCGGCATGCAGCCGTGGGACAAGGTAAAGTGGCGCGCCGTTTACGACGGGGAGCATCGTTTGGTAAAGAATTTCAGCCAAATGAAAACGGAATTGTTTAACATAGCCAACGACCCATACGAGAAGAAGTCTCTGGCAGAAAAAGAACCGGGGCGGATAGAGGAATTGACGAAGGCCCTTGATGCCATCATCGAAGCCAATGAACGCCATCCCTTAAAGCAGGAAACGGTGGAAAAGGCAAGGGTTGAGGAAGGGACGATTGAGTCGCTGAAAGCGCTTGGATATCTGCAATAGAAACAGCGTGCGCCCCTCTTGCAAAAACAGGGACTGCCATGAAAACACCGTATGTTGTTCTCGCTTCACCGTGCCGAAGTGGCCAATCAAACCCAGCATACTGAAGCATGAACAATGTACATTCTCATCTTTTACGGGGGCGAGACGGGTCCGCCCCTGTTCCGTTCTTCACACAAAAAAGAATTGCGGGACCGCGGCAGGGGAAGGGGAGA
>DSBB01000121.1 GCA_011046175.1 Candidatus Hydrogenedentota bacterium
AACAGACATGTTATCAACATAAAGTGATTGACAAAAGGCGGCGCGGAAAAATCGCCGTTCACAAGCCGTTGCAACGCATGGCGGTAACGGGCGACACGCAACATTGTCGGGGACAGGTCCATGCCGACGGAACGCCACTGATGCTCGCGAAGTTTCTTCAGAAGTATTCCCGTGCCGCATCCGGCGTCAAGGTGCGAAAAGGGGCCGGGCAACATTTCTCCAAGCGTTCTTGTGACATGCAGCCACCGTTCATAACACACATGTTCCATCATATCGTCGTAATGATTGGCTATGGGCGCGAAGGGGTCGTATTTTGTGCTTGTTTTCTGGTCTTCAGCCATATAAGAAACGCCTGGGTGTTGGGGTCAATCACCTCTTTGTTCCGGCAAAACGCCAACTTCATCTCCGCCACATAGAGCACCGCATCGTCAAAACCTTTCCGGCGCACTATCTCGCGCGCTTGCGCCGCCTCGTGGAATTTGCGGGTCGGCTCGGCAAAATCCGCGACATACAAGGCCTGCCCGAGCATTTCCAACCCGGGTCTTCCGGTGGTGTGCCAATAAATGGCCTGATACACGTCTTCGCTGACGCCGAACTCCTGTTTGCATACTTCCGCAGAAACCGGTCCGTGCAACAATGACGGTTTCTGCATCTGGCTCTCGCTCAAAGGCAGGCGATAGTAGCGCGCCTGCTCCAACATTTCCTCCTTGCTGAGATCGCGGCAGAAATCGTGAAGCAGTCCGGCGGTCACGGATTCATCGTGGTCTATGCCGAGAGACGGCGCAAAGGAAGAAAGGTATTCCGCGGTAAACACACAATGGCTGACCTTGTCGTCAGTAAGTCGCTCACGCATCCTGCGCAAATACTCTTTCGCTTGGGGCATTTTAGCCACCGGCATGGTATAAACCCTTTTCAGCAATGAACGCCGCCGTCGGCGGCGGCAGCCACGCATTCATATCCTCGCCCCGCTCCATATGCTCCCGGATTTCCGATGAAGAAACGGGATATTCCTCCATCTTTAACATGCCGCCGCGTTTCGCCACCATGCCGGGCAACGGCGCTTTCAGATCGGGCCTGGGGGCAACAAGTAATTTTGAAAGCCGTAATATCTCGTCGGGTTGCCGCCATCTGGGAAGATCAAGCGCAGAATCATACCCCACAATGAAATATAGTTCCACGGGCGACAACAACTCATGCAGGCGCCTCAAAGTATCCGCGCTGTACGAGGGGCCTTTCCGGTCCAGTTCAATGCGGCTTACTTCAAACCTCTTCTCGCCCGCAATGGCCGCCTCCGTCATGGCGACCCGCAGCGGCGCGGGCGTTATGGCATTCCCGTGTTTGTGCGGCGGGTTGGCGGCAATGACAAACAGGACTTTGTCCAATTGCGCCTGTTCACATGCGGCGTGCGCAATAGCGAGGTGCCCTTTATGAATGGGGTCAAAAGTGCCTCCGAAGACGCCTATTCTTTTGGGTTTACTCACGTATCTGCCCGTTCCCGCGAACCACATATTTCAGCGAGGTCAATCCTTCCAGCGCCATGGGCCCCCGACAATGCAGTTTGCTTGTGCTGATGCCGATTTCCGCGCCGAGACCGAACTCGAAACCGTCTGTAAAACGGGTGGAGGCGTTGACATATACCGTTGCGCTATCCACATCGTCGAGAAAACGTTCCGCCACCGCATAGCTCTCCGTGACAATAGCATCGGAATGATGGCTGCCATATTCATTGATGTGGCGGACAGCCTCTTCAACCGACGCCACAACCCGTATGGAAAGTATCTTGTCCAAGTATTCTGTCGTCCAATCCTCTTCCGTCGCCGGAATACACTCGATCAGTTGCCGCGTCCGCACACAGCCGCGCAATTCACAACCGCAGTCGCGCAATGCCTGCGCAATATCAGGGAGCAGCAACGGCGCCGCCGCCTCATGAATCAACAGCGTTTCCATTGCGTTGCACACGCCGGGACGTTGCAGTTTGGCGTTGAGCGTAATTTTTTTTGCCATGTCCGGATCGGCGTCCTCGTGGATGTATGTATGGCAGATGCCGTCAAGATGCGCCACAACGGGGATGCGCGACTCCTCGTAAATTCGCGTGATCAGACTTTTTCCTCCCCGCGGCACAATCACATCAATGTAGCGGTCAAGTTTCAGCATTTCACCGACGGCTGCGCGATCCGTAGTGCCAATGATCTGCACGGCATGTTCAGGCGCGCCGGCTTTCGTGGCGGCGTTGCTGAAAATACGCGCAATGGCCATGTTCGAATGGATGGCCTCGGACCCGCCGCGAAGAATGGTGGCGTTGCCGGATTTCAGGCAAAGGGCCGCGGCGTCCGCGGTAACGTTTGGGCGGCTTTCGTAGATGATGCCGACAACACCCAGTGGTTGGCGAACCCGCGCAATGCGCAGGCCATTGGGATGAATATACTGATCCGTGATATCGCCCACCGGATCCGGCAACGCCGCGACCACATCCAACCCGTCGGCCATCGCCTCAATTCTGGCGTCGGTCAATTCCAAGCGGTCCAGCATGGCGCCGGACAATCCTTTGGCGCGCCCCGCCTCCAAGTCCTTGCGGTTTTCCTGCTGCAATTCCGCTGCTGCGGAACGAAACGCCTGCGCGGCCTGACGCAACGCCGCGTCTTTAACGCTCCTGGAAAGAGAACGCAAAACATCTGACGCGGCCCTCGCTTGACACCCGATGAGTTCCAATTCTTTTTTCAATGTCATGTTCTCTTCCATGTTTCTTCTTTCCGCGCGCGCGTGGCGTCTGCGTATCACTGGCGCACCAGAACGACGCGAACCACCCAAAGGATGAGCACCGCCGCCACCGGCGACCAATCCACAAATCCCATTGGCGGCAATATGCGGCGAACGAGTTTCAAAAACGGATCGGTTATCGCGGGGATAATACGCACGCCCCTCTTGTAGAGATTGAGAGACAAGAAAGGCGCCGTCCAACGAATCAGTATTGCCATCATATACAGCGTAATACCGCTGTATACGGTCAAACGCGCCACCTCGCGCAGTATGACTGTCTCGTCGCTCATTGCAGCGAAAACTCCTCGATTTTCCTGTGTATCGGCCCATATTTGGTCAACGTGCTGCTAAACAATACCACGTTTGCCGCCCTGAATTCATATCCAAACTCGGGCGTCATACCTTGGGAAAGGAAGGGGGTTAACGCGACCGAAAATCTGCGTGAATCATCATGCTTACGCAGTCGGGCAAGGGTGACATGCGCATGGAACGGTTTCATTTCCACGGGAAGTCCTATGTGACGCGCCGCTGACTCCGCAATATGTTGCACAGCCGCGAGATCACCTGCTACCGTTTCGACACCCGCCCATACCACTGCCGGACGCCGCGGCGAAGGGAACGCGCCCACACCACGCGCCAACAACACCGGCGCCGCCTTGTTTTTATAGGCGTCGTCGAGAAAAGACGGCAGAGCGTCGCATTGTTCTTGCGTAATATCTCCTAGAAAGCGCAGGGTCAGATGCATTACATCGCGCTTCACCCATGAAGCGCGCAGGCCGGATTTTTGCAACCGTTCACTAAACGCATACAACGCGCCCCGCGTTTCCTCCGGCAGTTCAATTGCAATAAAAGTCCTCATGACAAGGATAATTTTATCACATGCGTTTCATCATAAAGAACAGCACGGAGAAGCCGTTTTCCCATTCATTCGGCATCTCAACTCTTTTCTCGTAACGCTTTTCTCTCGTAATCACAAATTGAACGCAAAAACCTGTATAATCACTATGACGTAAGTTGCCAACCATAGCATGAAAAGAATATCCCATAATGAGTAATGCGACGCAGAAAAATGTCTTGTGGATAACCGCCGACGAGTTTCGTCCGGATTTTCTGGGCGCAGCAGGCAACCCCATCATACAAACGCCCAACCTGGATATGCTGGCGCGGGACGGCGTGCTTGTCAATAACGCCTTTTGTCAGGCTTCGCCGTGCGCGCCCAGCCGCATGTGCATGCATACGGGGCGTTATATGTGTTCCACCGGCGTAGTGGACAATATGACGCCCCTTGCGGAAGCGGAAGACAACATCGGCATGCATCTCAAGAACCACGGTTTCAACCCGGTAATCCTTGGATACAACGATTACGCCCGCGATCCGCGCATTTTGCCTGAAGACGATCCCTGCCGCACATCGTTGTCTTATGATTTTTTTCTGCCCGGCTTTGAAGTGGCGCTTAAACATGAGTATGACAGTCCGGAATGGTACGCTTGGCTGCGCGGGCAGGGCTATTCTCCGGAACAGTGCAACCGTGACTTCATGTATACACACGCCATTCCGCCTTCGGGCCGCGGCAAACATCTGCCGCTGCATTATCCCGCCCGCTACAAAGCGGAACATAGTGAAGCGCAGTTTCTCACCATGAAGGCCGTGGATTGCCTGCGTTCCCGGAAAGGAACGTCATGGGTCATGAGTTTGAACTACATCAAACCGCATGGCCCTTATATATGCCCGTCCCCCTACCATGCCCTGTATGACCCCGCGGATATGCCGGAACCGTTGCGGCGCCCCGGCGAGATGGCCAACAATCACCCTTACATGTCCCGATGCCGCAGTGACTGGGCGCAAACCGAACTGCGCAAAGAATCGGATTGGCGCGAACTGCGCGCGTGTTATTGCGGCATGATAACGGAGCTGGACGCATGCCTTGGGCGGTTATTCGAGTATCTCAAGCAATCCGGCGAATGGGACAACACGCTTATCCTATTCACTTCGGATCATGGGACGTATCTGGGCGATCATTATCTGGCGGGAAAGCCTCATTTTTACGACGCCGCCTGTCGTGTTCCCCTTATCATCCGCGATCCGTCCCGGGAGGCCGACCCAACGCGCGGCAAAAAACTTGACGGTTTTGTTGAGACGCTTGATCTCGCGCCAACAGTATGCCAATATCTTGGAGCGCCTGCCCATGAACGATTTCAGGGGAACAGCATATTGGACGCCGTTCGCGGTTCCGGAAATCTTAAGGAAGAGATATTTTACGAGTTCTATTATTACAACTTGCTGAAAGAGCAAAACGGATGTTCTCCCGAGGCGTGCCGCTTGTGGACAGTGCGAAACGACAGATTCAAGTACGTGCAGTTTGGCGAAGCGGACATGCCGTCGCAGTTGTTTGATCTGCGCAACGATCCCGGGGAGTTTATCAATCTTGCGGAGGATCCCGGCCACGGCTCGGTTGTGGCGGACTGCTGCCAACGTTTGATTCGTTGGCGCATGCGGCACGAAGATTATCGGATGGAAGAATGGGCAAGGCAATATCGGTAACCTTATCATAAGGAGCGCAAGGATGCATTTCGGCATACTCAAATTTCGCGAGACCTACATGCCTCGGCTGTGGGGCGGCGATAAGTTGAAACGCGTGCTCAACAGGAAAATATATGCAACCGGCGCCATCGGCGAGGCATGGCTGATATCCGACCATCCCGCCTGCGAGAGCGTGGTGGCGGAAGGTGAATTTGCGGGTGAAACGCTGCGTGCGCTAATGGATTCGGATGGGGTCTCGCTTTTGGGCTCTCTGGCCAAACCGACTGTACACGGTCGCTTTCCCCTCCTGTTGAAATTGATTGATGCGGGAGATGTGTTGTCGGTTCAGGTTCATCCGGACGACGAACAGGCGGCGCGGCTTGGCGAGGCTGACGCCGGAAAAACGGAGATGTGGCATGTGCTGGACGCGGACAGCGACAGTGTGATGATTTCCGGATTACGTGACGGCGTGACGCGGGAAGCGGTGTTCGAGGCTCTTTCATCAGGCGACATATCACGCCTCGTGCGGTCTTTTCCCGTGGCGGCGGGCGACAGCGTTTTTGTGGCGGCGGGCTCGGCGCATGCCATTGGCGCGGGCATACTGCTCGCCGAAATACAACAAAACAGCAACGTCACCTACCGCATTTTTGACTGGAACCGCTTGGACGATCAGGGCGCGCCCCGTGAACTGCATATTGAAAAAGCATTGAGCGCGCTTAGCTTTGAGAACGCCCGAAGCGGTCGCGCGGCGCCGTTGCGTTATACGGAATCCGGCATTCCACGGGAAGTGCTTGCCGCATGCCGCCATTTTGCCGCAGAACGCATTACCGTAAAAAAACACGGCGACTTCCATTCAGACGCCCGCTCATTTTGCGTAGTGCTGGCGTTGGATGACGTCATGACAATCGTGGCGGAAAACAGCGGATGCGTGTTGGAACGGGGGGAAGCCGCCCTCATCCCGGCATGCATAAGTGAATGGCGCGTCGAAGGCGCGGGCGGCATCATGCGGTATTATGTTCCCGATATTGCCGTGGACATAGTGGAACCGTTGCTGCGGCACGGTTACGACGAAGAGCAAATCCGCTTGCTTACGCGCTTGCAGACGACGTAACCACCGGTCGTTTGCGCGCTTGGAAAACATGCAATAGGAATGCGAAGGGTATATAATAATCTTCAGGAAATCGTGCGGTTGTTTTTTTGAGCAAACCGCAGCAAGGGAGATTACACTATGACCACTGTCGCAATCGCTGTTCTTTGTTTCATCGGGTACATTGTGGCATATCATACCTACGGACGCTGGCTGGCGCGCAAGATTTTTGCGCTTAACCCGGACACGCCCACGCCTTCGCACACGTGTCAGGACGGCAGGGATTATGTGCCGACGAATCGGATGATTTTGTTTGGCCATCACTTTACATCCATTGCCGGGACGGGCCCCATTGTGGGACCCGCCATTGCTGTTTTCTGGGGCTGGCTTCCCGCGTTGTTATGGGTGGTGCTGGGTTCTATATTTATCGGCGCGGTGCATGACTTCGGCGCGCTGGTTGTGTCCATGCGTCATGGCGGCCAGACCATTGGCGACATCTCCGGCCAGTTGATTTCCAAACGGACACGATTGCTGTTTCTTGCCATTTTGTTTCTAACCCTCACCATCGTTATCGCCGTATTTGGACTCGTAATCGCGACGATATTTTCCATCTACCCGGAAACGGTATTGTCCGTTTGGACGGCCATGCCGCTGGCCATTCTTGTGGGTTTCATCATCTACAAACGGGGCGGCAATCTGTTCCTCATGTCGGGCATAGCGCTGGCGGTGCTTTATCTGACGGTGTTTCTTGGCGTGCGTTATCTGCCCTTTGACACGGGACTGGCCCTTTTCCCGGGCGCCGACGCCTCTTATTTGGACGCGCTCAAATCTTCCGTTGTGCTGTGGACCCTTGTGTTGCTGGTCTACTGCTTTTTTGCCAGCGTGCTGCCAGTCTGGCTGCTTTTGCAGCCGCGTGATTACATTAACTCGCTGCAATTGTATGTGGCGTTGTGTTTGCTGGTGGTGGGATTGTTTGTTGCGGCGCCGCCGATTGTGGGGCCTGCGCTGGGCGCAGGTCTGACAGGCGCGCCGCCAATCATGCCCTTCCTGTTCATCACCATCGCGTGCGGCGCCATCAGCGGTTTTCATTCCGTGGTCTCCTCAGGCACCTCGTCGAAACAGATTGACCGCGAAACAGACGCGCAATATATCGGTTACGGTTCCATGCTGATGGAAAGCGTTCTGGCGCTGCTCGTGATTCTCAGTTGCTGCGCCGGCATCGGCATACTGGTGGTGACGAACGACCGGAACCTTACGGGAACCGAGGCTTTCATGCATTTTTACGGGCACGGCTGGGCGTCCATGGGGCTTCGGCACACTGTCGGCGTCTTTATCGAAGGCGGCGGCAACCTGATCGCTTCGCTGGGGATTCCCCGGGACATCGCCATCGGCATTATAGCCGTGATGGTGTCCTGCTTTGCCGCGACAACCATAGACACCTCGACGCGCTTGCAGCGCTACGTCATCCAGGAAATCGGCGGCGCTGTCAATCTAAGCGTTTTGAAAAACAGATACATTGCCACTACGGTGGCCGTGGCGTGCGCGGGCACTCTTGCGCTTATGCGCGGCCCTTCAGGCCCCGGTTCGGGCGGCCTGGTGCTTTGGCCGCTTTTCGGGGCCACCAACCAACTTCTTGCCGGGCTGGCGCTGCTGGTGGTTGTGGCCTATTTGCGCCGCATCAAAAAACCGGTGTTCTTTGTGGTAATCCCCCTTTTGATGATGCTTATTATCCCGGCATGGGCGCTAATGCACCAGATCAGCACATTCTACACCGACAAGAATTATTTGCTGGTTGGGTTTGGAACGTTTATTCTGATGTTGCAGGTGTGGATGGTAATCGAGGCCGTACTGGCATGGCGCAATCCGCCTGCGGAAACCCGCACTGCGCCAAATCCACCCGCGAATCTTGACGGCGGTCGCGCCTGCTGACAAGAAACCCGTTCGTTGAAGCGGTTGGCAATTGCCGCCGATCTTGTTATTTTTCCTGCGCTTTTGATTCTACTGGCAAAGCAAAACCAAAAACGCTGCCTTTCCCTTCTTCACTTGACACATAAACGCGCCCGTCGAAGTATTCCATGATGCGTTTTACGATGGAAAGCCCCAGTCCGATGCCGGGCGGCCGTTTGCCGGAAACGGTGGCGGGGGCGCGCACGAACTCACCGAAGAGATTTTCGACATGCTCCGGCGGTATGCCCACACCGGTGTCTTCGACCTCGAAAACGGCCACGTTGTCTTCCGCGCGCGTACGCAGAATTATTTGGCCGCCTTCCTGCGTGTACTTGATGGCGTTTGTAACGTAGTTTACCGCAGCCTCATGAATCAGCCGCGGCACCGCATTGATATGCGGCAATGTTTCATCGAGTTCCAGCTCGATGCGCTGCCCCTTTCGGGAGGCCGGGTCCTGATAGGCTTCCGCGAGTTTCCGGGCGAGTTCATTCAAACTCACCGGCTGTTCCTGTTTGCGCAATGCGCCGCTTTCCAGCGCCGTCAACTGCTGCAAATCCTGCACCAGTTCGCCCAGTTCCTGGGTGCGCAGACGCGCCCGCGCAATGGCGGCGCGCGCATTGTCGGATACGTCTTTTGTCCATAGCGTTTCCACGGTTTCCAGCAGCATGGTCGCGGCGGCGGCGGGCGCTTTCAAGTTGTGCGTTACCACATGCAGGAAATCGCGACGCATCTCGGACAACTGTTCAAGCTCGTCATTCAGGGCGCTCAGGGCGCGTTCGCCTTTTTTCAGGGCGGCGGAGATTTCGGACACCAACAAGGCCGTAACGGCAAACAGGATGGCCTGCACGGTAAGCACGGTGACGGCATAGCGTCCGTTGATGGGCGTATCGGAAACAATCGCGCCGGTGGGGGTGAACACGGGCGCGAATTCGAGCCATTGACTCAACACCATTCCCGCAAAAAGAAAGTAGGCGAACAGCATCTGAAAAAACACCCCTTCACGGGGCAGCAGCATGGCGGCAAGGATGATGTTCAGGATGTAGAACGATGCAAAAGGCGACGCCGCGCCGCCTACCAGCCATAACGCCACCGTGAGAAACACGAAATCAAGTCCGACGGTAATGTGCATAACCGCCATCAAATGCAGGTATGAATCTTTGCGGTCCCACGCGCCCCAGTAAAGCGTGCCGAAAACGACGAGATTTACCAGCGTCAACAAGGCCGCAAGAATATGCAACCCCCGAACGGGCAATTGTTCGATACCCACCACATGGGGCGCAAACCACGCGCCCGCCACAATGGCCGCGGCAACGCCGAAACGCGCCGCGGAATATACCAGCAACCGTGTGCGCAGGAATCTGGAACTCACAAGAAAGGAAGGGGCGTCTCCCAACAGTGATTGCTTTACTCTTTTTGTCGCCGGATTCGATGACGGCATAACATCATTCCTTTCGCAAGCCCGGCACATAGGATAGCAGTTTTTTGAAGGTGAATCCAGCGGTTAACTTTTGTGACGGCGTTCAGAGCGCAGCATTCGGATTGGGCGTGGGGAAACGGGCGCCGACTTCCTGCTGCCATGCATGAAGCAAATCTCGGAGTTGCGCCGTTTTCTCCGGCAATTTTTCCGTCAGATTCTCTTGTTCGCCAATGTCCCGCTCGAGATCATAGAGTTCCACGTGTTTGTCTTCAAAAAATTCAATCAATTTGTAGTTGTCCAGTCGCACTGCGGCTCCGGGAAACGCCCCTTGATTTCCATAATGGGGATAATGCCAGAAAAGAGGCCTGCCCGGCGGAAGGGTTCCGCCTTTCAACAACGGCACAAAACTCATGCCGTCGCAGTGCTGTTTCGGCCTGGCGGGCGCGCCGGCCATTTCCAGCATAGTGGGGTAAAAGTCGGTGCTGGTAACCGGGTGGTCGCATTCGCTGCCGGGTTCCGTAACGCCCGGCCACTTGACTATCATGGGTTCACGAATGCCGCCTTCATACAACCAGCCTTTACCGGCGCGCAGGGGCACGTTGCTGGTGGGCGAACCTTCGCGCGTTGAAAGGCCGCCGTTGTCCGACATGAAAAACACGGCTGTATTATCTGCAAGTCCCAGTCTGTCCAACCCGTCAAGCACATTGCCGACCGCCTGGTCCATGGCCTCCACCATGGCGGCATAGACCGCGTGGTTCTGAATCTGTCGCGCCTGGAATTTTCCCTCCGGCAGAAACTCAGGGCCTTCCTGTTTCATTTGTTCTGCTTTTGCTTCATATTTCTTTATCAAATCCTCGCGTCCCCGAAGCGGCGTATGCACGGAATACATGGAAAGATAAAGCAAAAAAGGATTTTCCTTCTCTGCTTCCATAAAACGCACGCATTCCTGAGACAACCGTTCCGGCAGGTGTTCGCCGTCCGGGCCGTCGGAAAGTTTCGGATTCTTGTAAGGCGAGAAATAGGATGGCGGACTTCCTTTGTCAAAGCCGCCCTTGTTGATATTGAACCCCTGATCTTCCGGATAATATCCCTCGCCGCCCATGTGCCACTTGCCCGCGAAAAAGGTGCGATAACCCGAATCCTTAAATGCTTCCGCCAGGGTGATCTCTTCCAGTGGCATTTTGTCTTCATAAGGCGCGGGCAGCAATTTGTTCTTGCCTGTAGGATGCTTATGCGCATTCTCGGGCTGGGGCGCGCCGAACCAGTCGGTGGTGGCCAGCCGTGCCGGATATTTGCCGGTCATGATGCTGACCCGCGTCGGACTGCACACCGGACAGGCGGCGTAGGCGTCGGTAAATCGCATGCCCTCGCGCGCGAGCCGGTCAAGGTTCGGCGTCTCGTAAAAGGCGCTGCCATAACACCCCAAGTCGCGCCAGCCCAAGTCATCAATCAGGATGAAAACAAAATTCAATTTTTTGCCATTGTCCGCAAAGGCAGGCTTTACAGTTGCCATAAAGGCCGTTGCCGCCGCCGCTTTCAGGAAATCACGTCGGTTCATACTCGCTCTCCTGTGTTTTCCCGTAGTTTAACACGCTTTGTTTCGCTGTGAAAAATTCCTGTTTGTCTTATAGTAACTCATCGGTCATCTCCTATGCGCGAAAACAAGAAGTGGGGTGTGTTGTTCGCGCTTCAGCGTGCGGCATCACGTATATGACTCAGGGCTTGCGTACTGCTGCTGCACCCTGAAGCGTGAACAACGTGCGCAGAAAATATTCCTCTGGATTGCGGGCGCCACCCGCGTTGGGGCCATATAAAGGATTGGGGATACGTTGTTATTTTCGCGCGCTGCGGCTATAATGCCGGTAGTGGATATATGAAGCAAGGATGTGATTTATGTGTGTTTTGCGCATGACAAGTTTTTTATTTTCTGCAATTGTTCTTTGCTTTTTCGGTTGTACCTCCGGGAGCCCGGGGTCGGCGAATGTATTGCAGGTTGGCAACGGCGCCGAGGTGCAGGAACTTGACCCGCATGTGGTGTCCGGCGTTACCGAACATCGCGTGTTGAGCGCCCTGTTCGAGGGCTTGACCGATTGCGATCCGGCCACGCTGGAGCCTGTCCCCGCCGTGGCATTGTCTTGGGACGTTTCCGAAGACAAACTGACTTACACCTTTCATCTGCGGAAAAACGCCCGCTGGTCGAACGGCGATCCGGTAACGGCGCATGATTTCGCTTACGGCTGGCGGCGCATCCTCTCGCCCGCGCTCGGCTCGGAATACGCCTACCTGCTGTATTGCCTGAAGAACGCCCGTCCGTTTAACGAAGGCGCAATCACCGATTTTAGCGCCGTGGGTGTTCGCGTGTTGGATGATTTCACCCTCGAGGCGACACTCGAACACCCCGCGCCCTATTTCCTGACCATACACAACCACTACGCATGGTTTCCGGTGCATCGGACCACCATTGAGAAGCACGGCAGGATGGACGAGCGCGGCACGCAATGGACGCGCCCCGGCAACTTGGTCGGGAATGGCCCTTTCACATTGACGGACTGGCGGCCCAATGAGGTACTCCGCGTCCGCCACAACGCATATTATTGGGACGCCGACGCGGTGCGTCTTGACGGCATTGACTTTCATCCCATTGACAATCTGCAAACTGAAGAACGCAGTTTCCGCGCCAAAATGCTGCATATCACCTCGACTATTCCGCTGCACCGCGTCGAGGTGTACCGGCGCGAGCATCCCGAGGTGTTAAACCTGCATCCCTATTACGGCGCCTATTTTTACCGGCTGAACGTAACCCGCCCGCCCTTCGACAACCCGCTCGTGCGCAAGGCGTTTGCGATGGCGGTGGATCGGCGGGAACTGACGGACAACGTGCTTACCGGCGGCGAACAACCGGCGGCGCATTTCACCCCGCCCGTCGCGGGGTATGAACCTGACTACCGGGTGGAGTTCGATGTCGCCGGAGCGCGGAAACTGCTTGCCGAAGCGGGGTATCCGGATGGGAAAGGATTGCCGCCTGTGGAAATCCTCTACAACACCAGCGAGGCGCATCGCATCATTGCCGAAGCGATCCAGCGCATGTGGCGCGAATACCTGAACGTGGACGCGCGGCTGCTTAACCAGGACTGGAAGGTGTATTTGTCGTCCATGAACAATCTGAATTACACCGTCGCCCGCTCGGCGTGGATAGGCGATGTGGCCGACCCGATCAACTTTCTGGAATGTTTTCAGACGGGGCTGGGCAATAACCGAACGGGCTGGTCGTCACGAGAGTTTGACGCGCTCATCAAAGCCGCCTACAACGAAGCGGATGAAGCCAGACGACTCAAACTGCTGCAACAGGCCGAGGCCGTTTTGCTGGACGAAGCGCCGATTATCCCCATTTACTTTTACACGTGGAAATTCCTGAAAGCGCCGGAAGTGAAGGGGCTTGTCCCGAATGTGCTCGGCTATATGCGCTGGAAGGATTTTTATATCGAAGGAGCGTCATAATTCATGGGCATATTTGTATTAAAGCGGTTCGGCGAATTTGCGCCCGTCCTGTTCATGATCATCACCATTACCTTTTTCCTTGTGCGGCTTGCTCCCGGCGGCCCCTTCGACGCGGAGAAAGAGGTTTCTGCGGAAGCGTTGCGCAACCTCGAAGCCCATTACCGTATGGACCAGCCCTTGTATCGTCAATATGCGGAATATCTTTTCGGCGTGGCGCGACTGGATTTCGGCCCGTCCTTTTGCAAACCGTCGCGAACGGTGGGCGAATGGATTTTATTGCGCCTTCCCGTGTCGCTCGAATTGGGCGCGTATGGGTTGCTCTTCGCGCTGGCCGTGGGGCTGGGCGCGGGCATACTCGCGGCGCTCAAACCCAATTCCCTGCTTGACCACGGCGCCATGACCATAGCCATGATCGGGATATGCGTACCCGCCTTTGTGCTCGGGCCGCTGCTGGCGTTGATTTTTGCCTTGTGGACAAACTGGCTGCCAGTGGCGGGTTGGACAACGCCTGCGCACAAGATTCTGCCTTCCATCACGCTGGGCGCGGGCTACGCCGCGTACATTGCGCGCATGACCCGGGGCGGCATGCTTGAGGCGCTCGCACAGGATTTTATCCGCACCGCCCGCGCCAAGGGGCTGCGCGAGGCGCGGGTGGTGTTGCGGCACGGGCTGCGCGCCGGCATCCAGCCTGTGGTCGCCTTTCTGGGACCCGCCACGGCAGGACTGTTAACCGGTTCGTTTGTGGTGGAAACCATATTCCTTGTGCCCGGTCTGGGACGGGAATTTGTCGAGTCCGCCTTCAACCGCGACTACACCATGATCAACGGCGCGGTGCTCGTCTATGCCGTGCTGGTCATGGGACTAAATCTGGTTTCTGACATCATGCTGGGCTGGCTCGACCCGCGCATCCGCGCGC
>DSBB01000244.1 GCA_011046175.1 Candidatus Hydrogenedentota bacterium
ACGCCCACGCGATCAAACACTTGTATCAGTACACCTATGACGACGCGGACAATATGACCCAGTATTGGCGGTATGACACGTCCACGCAGCTGTTCGACACGTGGGACTACACGTACAACGCGGGCAATGAGCAGGTGTCCATGACGTTGAACCAGGGCGCGGCGGAGACGCGCACTTATGACGGCTGGGGGCGGCTGGCGACGCGTGCGCAGGGCGGCTACAGCGCGGCGTACGCTTATCGCTACGGCGACCGGTTGTATCAGGTTACGTCGGATTTCCCGGGCGAGAGCAACAGCCCCGTGTATGGAAAATTCAGGGACAGACTACGGAATTCACGCGGATTGACATTTTGAATGTTTTGTGGTAAGGTATTTTCATGATGGAATTGGTTGCTGGGACATATTGTGCGTCGCGAAAGCGGGTACAGACACCGGCGCGAGGTGGGGCGTGTGGTGCAAGCGAAACGGTATGTGCCGCGCCGTATGCCAGTCCCCGTTTTCGGCAGTACACGCATCCGAACGGGATGCGCACGGAGTATGATTATGACGCCTGGCATCGGTTGATCGGGATTTATCATAAGGACGCAAGCACGGAGGATGTGCTGGACAGCTTCGCGTATACGCTGACCGACGGCAATGAAATCTCGCGGATTGACCATGCGGACGGCGCGCAGGAGTTCGGGGGACATGATCACTTAATTCATGGTCAGAATCCGTCAAGCGCTACCTCTTTGCAGGTTGATGGAATTAAGTATCATGTCCCCCGAACTCCCCAACTGGGGAGAAAACGATGTTGCGCTGAAACTTGACGGGCGGTTTTCCGGAAGCGGGCATTGCCGCGCTTCCCGTGGCGCGTTTTCAGGCGATTAAACGGAAACACGACGTACGCATTCATCTTTGCTTCGGCGGCTGGGGACGTTCCAACGGCTTTTCGGAGATGACCAGTAATGTGGAAAAGCGCAGGAGATTTATTGACGCGCTCCTTCAGTGGTGTCTCAACAACGGGTTTGACGGCGCGGATTATGATTGGGAGTTTCCCGCGAACAGGGAGGAACACAGCGCATACAGCAAATTATTGCGGGAGACAGCGGCGGCGTTCCATCCGCACGGGCTTCGAGTTGCCGTCGCGCTTGGCCACACCCGGCAGCTTGACCAGGCGGCGTATGATGCTGTCAACGCCATCCACCTGATGACCTACGACATGGGCGCGCGCCACGCCACCGAACGGGCCGCGGCGGCGGCGTTGAGGCGCCTTGTTCGGTCGGGCGCGTTAAAAGAAAAAATAGTGTTGGGCGTTCCCTTTTATGGACGCAAGATGGACGACCGGGACGCCGCCATGGCGTACAACAACATAGTGAGTCAGTTCGCGCCGCGGCCCGATGAAGACGAGGCAGGCGGCTTCTACTTTAACAACATCGAGACCATTCGGCGAAAAACTCGGTATGCGCTGGAGCAGGGGCTGGCGGGTGTGATGATTTGGGAACTCAGCATGGACGCGGATGATGAAACGTCTCTTTTGAGAGCCGTTCAAGAGGAACACCGCAAAAGAGGAATGGCCCGCTGATACGTTTTCCTGCTTCCGCGTTGCGGGCGAATCTTGCGCGCCATTATTGGAAAGCAACGGTGATTTCCCGTTTTACGCATCGGGTAACTTCGATCTTTCTGCCGTTGATTATTTGTTCCGTAATTCGATCAGTGAAGTCAGCCATGGAACCGTGGTATTCAACTGCCAGGCGCGCCAACGTTTCCGTAAACAGGAGGGTTTCCACATCATACGTGTGAGGGACTTCTTGAATAATCCGTATAAGCCCAGACAAGTCATCTCGGGTTGACGGGTTTGTAACCTCCATAAGAACGCGTCCCTCGTCTTCAAGCGACAACATGGTGAGCACGACAGCCGTGATAAAGTCACCGGTCAGTTTTGCGCAGGCGTCTTGCACCGCTTGTTTGCCGCCGTCAAGGGGTTCCATGCTTTGCACAACGGCCTGTGAGGTCATAAGATCGGTCATTTTTCCGTCATGACCGGCAAAGACGCGCAGGGTGGCCGTCGCACGGTTGCGCAACATGTTCGAGTCAAGATGCAATGGTTCATGGGTTGTGGTTACTTGACCGATAACAACCACGTCTTCCTGGTTGGCTCGGGCGAATGCGGCGCCTTCCGACACATCGCCGTTGATAATATCCACCAATCGCACCATGTCAAAATGTGTCATCAAATCGTGGATGCCGTTAATCTCGAATTTGAAGTCTTTAAGGCGTTCTCGAAACACGCCCTCGGCTATGTCGAAGGTGGGGCCGCCCGCGTATGACTCCTCTCCGATATATTCGGCAATAAGCACCAGAATGGATGGAAGCCGCGGCAGCCGCGGCAGCATAATGGTTGCAACGTCACGGCGTAATGGACGTTCCAGAACGTATGCGTCTATTTCCACTTCCGTCGTCTGACCGATTACGTCGCTGCGCAGTATGTCGTAACGTTGAAAATAGTTCGAGGTCTGCCGCAACATGCCCCGGAACGGCGCCATGTCCTCGGCGTTCGTCATCGAATGCAAAATATCCACCATAACCTGCTGCTGGGCGTCCTCAATGGCAAGCCGGCGGGCGGTAAGCCCAACGCCTTCGGCATACCCCTTCATCCGAACAGTGAAGGTGGTTTCCGCACAGGCGACAAGGGGCGGAATGATGAGAAAGAAAGGAATCAGCGGCATAATGCCGGGTTTTTGGAGAAGCGTTTGAAGGCGATAACACATGGGTGTCCGTTAATTGCGGCTTCGGGCAAGAAGCAGCAGGCGAAGCAGTTGCAGAATAGCCACTGCCGCTGCTGCGACGTAGGTGAGGGCCGCCGCGTTTAACACTTTGCGCACACCCGACAATTCCTCCGCGCTGAGAAGGCCGCCGGCCGCAAGCGCCTTTACGGCTCGGCGACTCGCGTCAAACTCCACCGGAAGCGTTACCAGCGTAAATGCCACGGCGGCGCTGAAGAGCCAGATTCCCAGATTGATTAGCAAACCGGAAACGGTGGAATTAAAAAAAATTCCGATTAGAATAAGAGGAAACGCCAGTGTTGAACCCAGCGAAGATATGGGATACATAAAATGGCGCAGCCGCATGGGCGCATAGTTTTGCGCGGCTTGAAGGGCATGGCCCGCTTCGTGGGCTGCAATACCCACGGCGGCAATGGAATTTCCCGCATATACGTCACGAGAAAGTCGTAGTGTGTTTTTCACCGGATCGTAATGATCGGTCATCTGCCCCGGAATGGGTTCTATTGCGACGGCAAGCGCCCCTGCCGCCCGCAATATGTTCTCGGCCGTCTCCACGCCGGTTAGCCCGTTGCGCGTCGGCACACGCGCATATCGCTGATACGCGGACTTTACGCGCATCTGCGCCCATATCGCTATGATGATTGCGGGAATCATCAACAGACAAGACGGATGTAACATGTAAAAGAAAGGCATTAATTCGTCTCGTTTTTTTCCGATGGCGCGCCTTCACGTTGCGACGGCGAACGCATGATGCAGCGTCCGGTCAGCTGAGCGCCTTCATCCATCGAAAAAACGCGCGCCTTGATGTCTCCGTTGACAACGCCGCCCGCCTCGATGCGCAATGCGCCGGGGGTGGTTGCGTTGCCGTCAATACGGCCCGCAATGCGCAGTTGTTTTCCGGCCACCGCGTCGGAGGAAAGACGACCGGACGGCGCCACAATCAGATTGTCGGAACATTCCACCTTGCCTTCAACCATTCCTTCAACCTGGCACGTGTCCGCGCGCACATTGCCGGTCACCAGTGCGGTTTTGCCGAGAAACAGAACGCCGTCCACGGTTACATTGCCGTCTATACGACCGTTGACTTCGGTTTCGGAACCGCCTGTCAGAGAACCCTCGATGATAACTCCGTCCGGAATATACATCTTCTGGGTTTTGGTGGATCGCGCCCGAATCAAAGCAATGTCGTCGGCGCTGCGTTGCGCCAGAGACGACTTGGAGGCCGGCGCATGAGTTGACCCGCGCCCGCTCTGCAAGGCGTCGTTGAAACGACCGCTCAGCCGGGAAAACAAACCGGTGTTCTTGGCTTCATTCAGCTTCTTGAAATCCTTGTCGGCGGTTACGCCGGAACCTGCGGGGCGGTTCGTAGTCGGGGGGGGCGTTTTCTTTTCGTTTTCTTGATTCATGGTTAAAAGTATCCTAATCTATTGGCCATGTCAGCGATACAGGCGCTTATCTTACGATGCGGCTGTCCTATCACAAAGGGCATGCCTGAGTTTACAGCCTCTGACACGTGCTGATCAAAGTACAGATGCCCAAGCAACTCCGGTTCTATCATAAGATGTTGCCGCACATGCTTGCTCAATATGTTGGCGGCAATCTTGGCTTCGTAAACATTGGCCGCCTTGTTCACCACAATACGCGGCCGCATCGAACGGGCAAGCGCGCTCATCTCTTCAATCACTTGCTCGCGCGTCTCGTCCTCAAGCGCATGGCTCTCGCGTACACACGCAATAAATTCGGAAAGGCTTTCACAACGTTTCAACAAAAGCCCTACTTCCGCTGAATTATAAAACCGAGTCACCCTCCGAAACAAGGCCGCGCGCAAAAATTTGAACGCATTGTCTATGCTGGTGCGCTCGGGCGTAATGACCAGAACCCCGCTGTCCGCAGCCAAAAGAAAAAAATCAAGCGTATTAAGATGCGCTCCGGCGTCCAAGTCAACCAATACCAGATCGGCGCCAAGTTTGCGAAGCTCCCGGATCAAAGCCACCTTCAATTGATACCGGGGATTGGCCACATCCAGTAAACCGGACGTGCCGGGAATAAGACGCAAATTCTCATAAGCCGTGTCGCGGATAACATATTCGAGACTCTTGGCGCCCTTTTGATAAAAAAAGTCGTCAAGGCGCGTATCGCATTCCACTCCGAGCACGGTCTCCACATTGGAACAACTCAGATCAGCGTCCAGCAGCACTGTGCGCCAGCCGCGTCGCGCTATTTCGATGGCGAGGTTCACCGCAAAACAGGTTTTGCCCACCCCGCCCTTGCCGCCGCCAATCACAAGGATATCCGAACCCGCGGCGGGCATGTGTTGTTCTTCAATCAGATGCACACCATACTCTCCCATCTATAATAGCGATAACAATATAGTCTATCATTTTGCAACAAATACACACTCATTGTCAAGTATTTCTATTCCCAAAAGTTGAAGAGAGTCTTCTCATGTAACATGAATGAGATTTCCTGTTGTCGCAATGCCGATGCCGGAACCTTCTGGCTGGTCGCACATTATGCCCTGATGTGGAGGTTGCCAGCAACCCAGACAGCATGTAATGACCAAAAATCTTCCATCCTTCCGAAAGCAGGAATCCAAGGCCATACTTACAGCGTATCCGCCACTTTCTGGATTCCCGCCTTCGCGGGAATGGAATGACAGTCGCTTCTGGGCATGCAACGGCTTCAACTTTTTATGCTTGCCGGGTAGTTACAGGAGTTCTCGTATTTTGTCGCGCATTTGCCGGAAAACAAAAATCGGGAGCCGCCAAAAAGCGACTCCCGTGGTGTTCTTTTTGATGCGTTTACCGATTACGCATCCTTCTTTTTATTTTCCAGCGTTAGTTTTGTCTCGGGATGATCATAATCATTTTTCGCATAATCGCGATACTTGGGCGGCACATCGGTGATGGCGTCTTTGGCCAGCCAGCGAAGTTTCCCGTCCATGAGCAACCCGGCAACTTTGGTGTATTTCTTGTTGTGCTTACCTTGTTTCGCCAGTGCGAAGTTGTTGGCAATACGGCGCTTTGCCTCGCAGCAGAAGAGATCTACAAGGTCCTGTGGCGTCTTGTCGTCCGGGTTTTCTTTCAGCAGGTGTTCGGCATACGCCAGCGAAGCCGCCATAACGAACAGGTCCGTGCCGATATCCACGTAGTTGCCCAGAATGACCTGTTCATATTCCAGCGCCAACTGGTACTTGCCCATGGTATGGAAGATGGTGCGGGCAAGCTTCTTGCAAGTCTTGGCGACAAACGCCAGGTGCGCTTGGTTGGCGCTGCTGAGTTTGGATACATTAAAGGAGGCGCCTGCAGGCATATAGGTGCTCGGGTACCACTTGGCATAAAAGGCGATAATCTTTGCCAACAGAGCGACTTTATTGACCTTTACCCCCTTCTTGGGCTTCATTAACGGCATGGCAAGGCTGAAGTGCATGTCAAGCGCTTCGCGGGCCATAATCAAATGCATGACCTCGGAAGAACCCTCGAAAATGCGTCCGATACGCATATCACGCAATGCGATTTCGGCGGCAGACGGTTTTTCGCCGCGCCCATAAAGCGACAGCGGGTTCTCATAACCGCGGCCGCCGCGAATCTGGATATAGTCGTCAAGGCATTTCCATACGTATTCGGAGCAGAAATACTTGGCGGCAGCCGCTTCCAAGCGAATATCGGCGTTCTTTTGGTCGGCAAAAGCGCAGGTCAGCGAGACCATGCTCTGCATGGCGAAAAGATGCGCCGTGTAAAGGGCGATTTTGCGTGAAATAGACTGGTGTTTGCCAACTGACTGGCCCCACTGAACGCGTCCGGTGGACCACTCTTCCAATTCCTTGATAAACATTTTCAAAGTGCCGATACCGGCGGCGGGAAGGCCGAGCCTCCCCGTGTTCAGCGTGGTAAGCGCGATCTTAAGACCCTGACCAGGCTTGCCGATCATATTTTCTGCCGGAACTTTGACATCTTTGAACGTCAACGCGCCATTGGCGATCCCGCGCAGTCCCATGAACTGACAACGACGTACGCGCTCCACGCCGGGCGAATTGGTTTCGACAACGAATGCGGAAATCTGGGGGATCGGCTTGCCGCTTTTGGAAATCTTGTCCGGTGTGCGCGCCATCACCACAATCAGCGATGTGCGTTCATCCCAGCCGTTGGTGCACCAAAGCTTGTCGCCGTTCAGGATGTAATAACTGCCGTCTTCCGACGGTTCTGCCCATGTAATCATCTTGGCCGGGTCGCTGCCGACATTCGGTTCGGTGAGGGCGAACGCGGAAATCTCGCCTTTTGCCAAACGGGGCAGGAACTTCTGCTTCTGTTCTTCCGTGCCAAAACTTTTCAGCGGCTCGGGCACGCCGATACTCTGGTGCGCGGACAGGTAAGTGACGGTGCTGCCGCAGTAACTTCCCACCAAACCCAGTACACGCGAGTAGTTCTGCACGGACAAACCGAGACCGCCATACTCTTTCGGGATTTTCATCCCGAAAAGGCCAATTTCCGCAAGCGCGTCCAGCGCTTCACGCGAATATTCACCATCCCGGTCAACCACATAGGGGTCAACGTGATTCTCGAGTACTTCTCTTACCTTGACGAGTAATTCGTCGCCAATCTTCTTGTCTTCTTCAGACTGCGCCGGGAATGGGTGCATCAAATCCCAGGCAAAATTACCTTTGAACATTTCGGCGGTGAAACTTCTATATTCCCACGTTGTTTCGCGGGCATCTTCCGCCATTTCCATTGCCACTTCTTTTGCTTGTGTGTCTTCAGCCATAACTCAACCCTCATTTTATAACCTAGGTTTATTTACCTAACGACAAGTAAACGCTACAATGACAACTCTACACGATTCTCCAATTAAGTGTTATCGTAAAGGAACCAGAGGGGCAATGTCAAACATTTTTGCATTCTTTTTTTCAGCGCGTTTATTGCGCCGATTCCAATTCGGCAGCGAGATGGGACCCACTGCCTGGAAATGAGTCCAGCGACTGCAGTGCTTTGATTGCTGGAAATTATGGGAGTTATGAGACCTGCGTATTATTGAATGGCGCAGAACATAAGGATGTTCACTAAGAAGCGCGCCATCCAATCGTTATGCGCAGTTTTTTGATGTCAGCCCTCACAAGACGAGATATAACAGTTGCCGCAAAGGGGATTATTGCTTAAATCACCCCGCAGGAAGTCCCGCCTTATGGAGCGCGCCCGTTCCGAGTTCCATACCGACGCGATGGATGAATCAGTCACATTCCCAAGCACCATTTGCTTGTAATAGTCGGTGCAACACAGCACCATATCGCCATTAAACAGAATGTACGCATTCTTCAGAAGCCGTACGCAATCCCGAAACACGCGCTTGTTCCCTGCGTTCAAGGCGTCAAAGGTTTCCGTGTTGCCGCCTCGATTCTCAAGCATGGTATATTTGGAATCCACTCCGCGCGATTTCCAGTGCGCCACAGCCGCCTCGGCGTTGATGCGATTGGTCTTGATCATGGTTACGACAATCTTGAGTTCAGGTGCGTAACGGTTGCGTTTATCAATCAACCGTTCCACATTTTCCTTGGTCTTTTCGAAAACCAGAGTGCCCCGCATGGACGCCTCATAAGCTTCTTTTTCGATTCCTTGCATGGAAATGTAAAGCGCGCGCAGCGGATTATCTTTCACAAGATCGTCTGTGACCGCTTCCGTCAACAAACTGCCGTTGGTCGTGAGAACAATGCGCGCTTTGGGCACATGCGCTTTTATGTATCGCACCTTTTCGAGAATGGTTTTGTCAAAGAAAGGTTCATTCATAAGGTAGGGGCTGATGCGTTGCGTGACATTATGTTCCGCGATTTCATCCACGATTTTTCGGAACAATGTGTCGGTCATGTCCCCCTTTGGCACTTTTTCATGGGCGTCGGGATAGGGACAAAACACGCAGGCGCCGTTGCAACCCGTGCGTGTTTGAATCTGCACCATGCGCGGAAATGCCGGCACACGCCGGCAAATGATTCGTTTCGCGGCGTCCGCCCACCACCGGTCATCAACTCCCGGCATGTAATAATTCTTCTTCAGCTTCCGGTAAATATTCACTGATGGCATCCTGTGGTAAATGGCGATTCGCCGTGAAATGTACAGGTTACGGTGAATGCGCCGCTAAAGTTGGTTGGCGATTCGCAGTCTTTCCGCCAACGTAATGATAATGTTGACCAAAAGTTGCGCCGCCACATTCGGCGGGATATTGTGCAGTATATCGTCAAAACTCAACACGAGGAAATCCGATTGTGTCATGGTAACCGCCGTGGCGCTGCGGGGCTTGTCGCTCACCAATGCCATTTCTCCGAAAATATCACCGGTGTGCAATATGGCGATTTGCTTCGCGCCATCCCGAATTTTTACCCTGCCATTCAATATGACAAACACCGTATCGCCGGAATCCCCTTTGTCAAACAGCATTTCAGCAGGTTTATGCTCCACCACTTTGCCTTGTGAGAAAATTTTGGCGATGTCTTCCGGCGCCAAGCCGTTGAAGAATCCTATCTTTCGCGCCAACAATTCGTACGTGTCGTGCATACTGTTCACCATGGCGTCTGTATAGGAATGCATGATGGATTCGAGCGTGTTCGCTTCAGAGGAAGTAAGCCCGACATCCTGCTGAGGAACAGCATCGGGAATATCTTCCGGTGGAATTTGTACTTCACCAAAAACGCTGTCCAGCAAGCGATCGCTGTCCATTACCGTTGGTTCCGGTTCAACTGGTAATGGGGCTGTGTCCGCCGCAACAGGTTCCGCCGCTTTTGTTTTCTTTTGCTCGCCGGGCGTTGGTTCTTGTGCGTGTTCCGCAGACGGTGTTTCAGGCGCTGCCGGTTGTTCCGAAACGGCTTGTTTTCCCATACCCCCCTCTTCCTCTTCCTTTTGAGAAACTGCGGGAGTTGGTGTTTCCGGCTGATCGGACGGTTTCAAATTGCCGGCCATCGGCACCTCGGACCAAGATGTCTCGTCATGCCCGTCGTGTTTCCCGAACAACCGTTCGGCGACGGTTTCAAAATGCTCGTGGCTGCATAAAATGGGCTTAATGCGCAGTTCAGGGCAGAGTTCGCGCACCTTTTGAAGGGCGGCATGGTTCAAGGGATTCACCATTGCGATGGTAAGATTTTTTCCCATCTTGTCCACAGGAAGCAAATGATACTTCCAGCATACATCCTGCGGCATCAAAGTCAAAATCTCTTTATCAATCAGGTAATCTAAAAGTCCGATATGGGGTATCTTACAGTGTTTTGCCAGAAAGCTTACAAGCGATTGTTCGCCAAGTATGCCTTCCTTTGCCAGAATTTCGCCAAAGAACACCCCGGTTTCCTGCTGAAGTTTGAGGGCATACCGGACGTCCTGTTCCGAAATATGGCCTTCCGCGACCAGAAAGCGCGGCAAATCATCGCGCGCCACTGGCGGGCGCGCCGCTGCTGCCGGCGGCGTTTTGGCGGGCGCTGCCGGAGGACGCGCAGCATTCGCAAGATCGGCGGGCGGCAGGGGCGCGGCTTTGGGAGAAGACGAAGCAACGCCCCGCGGCGACGAAGGCGCCCGTCCTTGCTCCATAGTCGGCTTTGGTGCGGGCTTGTTTTCCACGTCACCTTTTTTGGAACCCCAGAACACGACGCTACTCCTTCCGTTGTTTGCAGGGACATCCGTCCGTTTACTTTCTACATGCACACATTATACACAAGTTCCAGTTTGACAACAATGCCGTGAAACATTCACTATATGGATGTGATCGTCTCGAAAGTCCGGTCGTCATTTCAAACGTTGTCAATTTCTAAGCGTCTTATTGTTTATTCAACACAAGAAAGAACGGTTATGCCCGACAAACAGAACAAAATGGTAGCGGTACTCATGGGGGGCAACAGTTTGGAACATGAGGTTTCGCTTCGTTCAGGCAGGGGAGTTATGAGCGCATTATCGGCGTCAGATTACGAGCCTGTCGCAATCGTATTGACCAAAGACGGATGCTGGCAATTCCCTGATTCCCCGCCGACACCCGCTTATCGTGCGGCGGAACGGTTGGCGCAAATCGATCCGGCCTGTGTTTTCATAGCGCTCCATGGTCCCAACGGCGAGGACGGACGCATGCAGGGCTTTCTGGACTGCCTTGAATTGCCATACACCGGCAGCGGATGCGCGGCCAGCGCTCTTTCCATTGACAAAATACGCGCGAAGGCCGTGGTCGCCGACGCAGGCATACAGACTGCGGCGCATTTCATCGTCAAACATGATGAATGGGCGCATAACCGCACGGGCATACTGCACCGTGTGGTGGATAGCATGGGCTTTCCGGTTGTCGTCAAGGCGCCAAGCCAGGGCTCAAGCTGCGGCATGGCGATACCCCACAACGAGCACGATTTTATGCGCGACACAAACGAAATAATGCCCTTGGAAGATGTCGTTATGGTGGAACGATACGTCAAAGGGCTGGAAGTGACCTGTTCCGTGCTGGACGTCAAAACGCAGGGAAGCGCCCGGGCGCTTCCCGTAACGGAAATATGCCCGAACACCTCTCCTTTTTTTGATTATTACGCCAAATATACGCCCGGCGCTTCTCTCGAAATTACGCCCGCCCGTATTGGAGAACATCTGGCGCAAACAGTGCGGGAAATGGCGGTTGCGGCCCACAACGCGCTCGGATGCAGCGGCTGGAGCCGCAGCGACTTCATCATTGACGACAACGGCCCCGTCTGGCTTGAAGTCAACACGGTTCCGGGATTGACGGAAACATCGCTTTTCCCCCAGGCCGCTGCGGCAGAGGGCGTTTCTTACAATAACTTGATCACACTGCTCATTGAGGACGGTATGCAACGTTTTAACGATAAATACAGGAAAGGCGCGGAATAGTGAAGATTCGTTTTACAAAAATGCACGGGTTGGGCAACGACTATCTGTATATTGACGCATCGCAGCATCCCGTGGACGCGCCGGCCCCGTTGGCCCGGGCAATGAGCCACCGCCACCTTGGCGCCGGCGCCGACGGAATCATTTTGGTGCTGCCCGGAGAATCACACCCGTTCCGAATGAGAATTTTCAATGCCGACGGAAGCGAAGCGGAAACCTGCGGCAACGGTATTCGGTGTTTCGCAAAATACGTTTATGAACGGGGCATGACAAGCGAGACAGATTTTGTCATCGAAACCGTGGCGGGACCCAACCGCGTCCAATTGAAGGTGAAAGAGAATAAAGTGACCTCTGTGCGCTCAAACATGGGCAGGCCAAAATTTGAGCGGGCGGACATTCCCATGAATGGCAAGCCCGGACACGTATTGGAAGAAACGTTGCGGCTTGATGATGGCCGGAAGTTGTGCGTTACCTGCGTAAACATCGGCAACCCCCACGCCGTTATATTTGTTGACGATGCAACAAGGGTAAATTTGCACGATCTGGGCCCGAAAGTTGAAAATCATCCCGCTTTCCCCATGCGCGCAAATGTGGAGTTTGTGAATGTAATTGACCGCGACAATATCGTAATGCGCATCTGGGAGCGCGGCAGCGGCGTTACCATGGCCAGCGGCAGCGGTTCCTGCGGCGCGGCGTTGGCGTCCATGATCACCGACCGCGTCAACAGGCGCGTCGCCGTTCATCTCACCTACGGGCAATTAATGATCGAGTGGGCGGAAGACGATTGTGTTTACCAGCAGGGGCCCGCCACGGAAGTGTTTAGCGGCACCTGGGAAGTCTGACGAAAAACGCCGGAAAATGCGTTGTATGTGCGGAAGGACGCGCGCATGTCGCCGTATCACCTAAGTGAAACACACGGTTTTTCTTGACAGCCGAAAAAAAGAAAGGAAAGTCGTATGAAACTATTTCACGTTATGATAGTGAGCCTGTTTATGGCGCATGGGATTGTTATTCCAACTGCGCGCGGGAACGAAAACGATATCGCCGTCGAAATAACCGGCAAGAACATCAATTTGATCAAGACCCTTTGCGGCGAGGAAGCGCCCGAGGTGAATTTGAATGCGTTGCTGGCGACGGAAATCAAAGACGCCGACGGCAACACTATTGAGGAATATGAAGGGAAAATCCTGCACTATTTGCCGCATACCGCGACGGAACTCATGACGGGCGCCGTCCACTTGGACAAGATTGTATTTCTGAAGGGAGTCCTTTATAAGAATGCACAGGTTGTTGCTGTTGAAGAATATGCTGTGCAGGATACTACTGACCAGAGTGAAGATTGGGAGGATTGGGACGACTGGGATGAACTTGGCATTACAAGTCCCAGCCAAAAACAAATAATCTGACATGTTCCATGAGTTAACGTAAACGGTGACGCATCGGGGTCGCGTCATGCTGTCAGTACCAGCGCTGCCCGTGCTCCGGCGTTGAGCAGGGCTGCCGCTCAAATCGCAACCATTGCCTTATTTTGTTAGCGTTTACCTCCGTAATGTCCAATCAGGCCGGGCATATTTCGTGAGCGCCAGATAGTCCACGGCCTTTGTTTCTTCCGGCACGAGTTTATCGGGCGTCGCGCCCGGCGCGAATGCCTCCCAGACCAGTTCCCGCAGGGCTTCTGGCGACAAGGGTAATGTGCCTACAAATTCCGAATGGGTGCGCGTTCCCCTGTAGTCCGGCCTGTCTTCGGGTTCGGGCAGGTAGCGCGTCATGACGTCGTGTTTCATGCCGTATACCAGTGTGCCGTGATGCAGGCAGGCGTTGCGCTTGCGTCGTTGCGCGTTGCCGGACACTTTCAGGTCGCCCACGGTCAAGTCGGAAATCCCCGAGCGCACCGCAACAATACCCGCTTTGCTGAATGCCGTCGCCATTTTTTCCAGAATATATTCGTAGGAACCGTGCAGGTCGGCCACCTCGGGATTTGTCGCATAGCGCAGCGCCAGCGCGAAATTCAGGCATCCCGGCCCCTGCAACACAGCGCCGCCCGCGGAGCAACGCCGCAGTATGGGCATGTTGTCGCGCATGCAGTTGAAATAATCCACCACCTGTCGGTAACGCTGTCCCGAACCAATCACCACGAAAGGCACAGGGCTTTCCCACAAACGAAGCGTGTCCGGGGCGCGTCCCTGTTCCACGCTTTCCAGTATTACTTCGTCCATGGCAAGGTTTTTGGCGGGTTCCGTATAAGAAATATCAAGCAATCGCATAATCTTGTGTCCGGTTGAGATGCAGAATTATACCGTTTTTGGTAACATTTTAGCCGTCTGGCGTAAACGTCAATCATCAGTTTGCGTCATTGCGAAGGAGCGCTGCGACTGAAGCAATCTCTTAACCCCGTATTTCGGCGGGCTGTCGCCCTTCTCCTAAGAAACAGAATTGTAACATACTTATAATGAGC
>DSBB01000297.1 GCA_011046175.1 Candidatus Hydrogenedentota bacterium
ATAATACACACCAATTATTAGATTTTTGTTAGGAAATGACCCCTTATTGAACTTAGTATAAATATCACTTCGTATGCCGAGGAAAGGCCATATTCCAAATAAAACCAGACGAAAAGACTGTCCCCCCTAACAACTTTTCGAGTTTCAGAATAAAATCCAGTAGTGATTCAACTGTCTTTTTCAATAAAACAACTTCTTTACCCGTTCTATTCCTCTTGGAACAAAAAAGCTCCAATTCCCATGCCAGCCGCGCCAATTCCGCCGCGCCCTGTCTATTCCTCTTGGAACAAAAAAGTTCCAATTCCCATGCCGGAATAAGCAAAAGGTACACCCAGCATTCACAGAAATAAGTGTTTCCACAGAAACCATCTTTCCGTGATTGCAGCCGCAGCAACTCTGAGAATTCGAAGCCGTCCGCCATTTCACAAAAAATCGTATGGAGGGGTCGCCGGAAACCGCCTCGTCACTCTAAAGAGTACATCACCGCCCCGGAAGGAAGTTTGGGAAAAAAGTATGTGGATTTTTGCGGCATAGGCTCGAACGCTTCCGCGCAGGCGCGCACTTGCTCGGGACGGGTGGGACGCAGCAGAAAAGCGAGCGCCGCCCTGCCGCTATCCACAAGCGTCGCCGCAACCCCCGCATCTTTCTCGTAGATAAGATAAACATCATCCCCAACCCCAAGCAGCCTGCTTAAAACACCCCGATGCAACACGGCAACATCCAGCGCCCGCCACGCTTCCCCCCGGTCGTCACCCAGTAATTCCAGCCTTTTTTCTTCTTTCAAACACAAAAGCCACGTTCCCCGCCCACGTGTGCGCATAATAAAAGCGCACACCGCCTCCACGCCGTCAAGGTCTTTGTCGCTTGCATCCGGCGGCAGTTCTCGACAATCAAAGTACTTCGTCAACCTGCCCATGCACTCTTCAAAATTAAACGGGAACGGTTCCGAAACGGCGCGATGCGCGGCATAGATTTTCAGGCCGGGTTCCTCGAACGCAATAAATCCCGCCATAATATAATCATGTCTGGCCGGCGCGCGCGTGCCGCCTTGCTGCTTTCGGCATTCGTCCCTGTACATGGATGCTGTTTTGAAGCGATGATGTCCGTCGGCAATATATAATGTTTGATTTTCAAAATGGCCGCCCAGATAATCGGGGCACGGCGTCCGCCAGAGCTCCTGCGTCACATTATCCGAAGTGCTGGCGCTGAACAAAGGCGGCTGCTCCCCCATGGGTTGAAACAGTTGATTCGCCAAGTTATTGTCCGAATCCGTATACATGACAAAAATCGGCTCCAAATCGGCGCGGACGGCGCGCATCAAGGCAATCCTGTCCTCCACAGGCTTGTCAAAGGTATGCTCATGTCCCAAAATAAACTGTTCGCCTTGGTCTGGAAGCTTCAGCAGCGCAAAAAACGCTTTCCGCTCGAATGCGTCGCCGCAGGAATCGGTAAACCGCTGCTTGAGCAAATACAGGGACGGCTCGGGGTCGGGGCGCAAAACGCCTTCCGCAATCCATTGGCGAAACAAACGCGCCGCGTTCTCATAGGGCGTTTCGGCGCCCCGGCTTTCGGGCAGAATGAGGTGCGTCATGTTGTACGGGTTTAACGCCGCCAAACGATGCCGCTCCTTTTCATCAATCACATCATAGGGGGGCGTCAAAACAATATCAAGCGCTCCGGTTTTGCTTGCGTCAAACCGGAGCGCTTGGAAGCCGCGAACTTCAACCATCAGACATAATTCTCCGCTGTGGCGGCCTGTCAAAGGCCATCGCGCCAATGTCCAATTTACATCTACAGCACTTCCAACAACTCGACATCAAAGACCAACACGGAATTGCCGGGAATGCGCGCATTTCCCTGTTCGCCATATGCCAGATTCGGCGGAATAAACAGTTTCCATTTCGCGCCCGGCGCCATTAACTGCAACGCTTCCTGCCATCCCTGAATCACCTGATTCACTCCAAAGGTGGCCGGTTCGCCGCGATCGTAGGAACTGTCAAACTGTTCGCCGTCAAGCAACGTGCCGCGGTAGTGTACCTTTACCTTGGACGTGGCGTCCGGTGGGTCGCCCTCGCCCTGTTCAATGACCGTATACTGTAATCCGCTGTCAAGAACGACAACCCCTTCTTTCTTCGCATTCTCTGTCAGAAAAGCGTTTGCTTCCTCAAGATTCTTGCCTGCTTCCGCTTGCATCTCGCGCATTATTTCCTCCTGTTTTGTCGCCATCTGGGTTTGAAGCGCCGTCATGGCCACCTGCATCTCCTCTTGATTTAATGCGGGCTCGCGGTCCAGCAACATGTCTTCCATGCCCGCCAACAATGCTGCAACCGACACATCCACCTTGTTCTGCACAAGAGAAGAGGCCATCTGCATCCCAATGGCGTAACTGATGCGATCCGCTTCCGATTCCAACACTACTTTTTTCGCTTCAGGTTCCGCGTCCTCCGCCAGTGCGCCATTGACAGCAACGCCCGTCAAAGCAACAAAGACAAAAATACCGGTCATAATTCTCGAATTAACTTTCATGTTCCGCTCCTTATTCTGGTTATGCGTCAAAGGGCGCCGCGCATACCGTAATGCCGCTTTTGCCCTGACTGGGAAGGGTACTCCCGCTAGAGGAGATACGGTAACGGTTTACAGGGGGCCATAGCAAATTTTCAGCCCCCACGCCACTGGTTTTCCGCAACACGCAGGTCTTTTAGCGCCAATTGCACGGACGTTATCCCATTATAGGTGTTAAGTTGCGGCGCAAAAACAAGGTCCGCCTTTTCCGGCAACGACTCTCTGTAAAAACGTTCCGCCATGCGAAAGGCAATGACGCTTAACTGCACGTTATCCTGCCGGGCGGCAAATTTCAGGTGCTGATCTTTCAAAATGCGCGTTGACTGGGGAATAATCTCGACACCACTCGAACAAAACAGCGGCTCGGGGTTTCCCTGCCCGTATGGCTCAAGCAATTCAAGACTCTTCACAAACGCGCCGTCCAATTGACTGAACGACACCAAAGCATCTATGCGCAATGGGGGGTGCAACCTTCCGTCGCCCAGTTGCATCAGGGCTTCACGCTCAAAACATTCGCGAAAGATTTCCAATTTATCCGGCGCCAACGTCATCCCCGCCGCCGCCGCGTGGCCGCCGTAACGAATTAAGAGGTCGCCGCATGCGTTCAATGCGTCCATCATATTAAACCCGGCGCCGGCCCGGGCGGAGCCACGCCATAAACCGTCATCGCCCATGGAAAACACAATGACAGGACGGCAGTACTTGTTTTGCAGCCGCGAGGCCAAAATGCCGATAACGCCCTGGTGCCAGTCCGCACGGGCAAGAACTATGGAACGCTGCTGTTCCGTCAGAAACGCCTCCAGAATTTCAACGGCCTCATCGTACATTTGCCGTTCAATGGCGCGGCGCTCTTCATTTGCCGCATCCAACGAAGCCGCCAGCGCCGCCGCATGCCGGGCGTCATCCGTCATAAGCAACTCGAGGGCGGTGTGCCCTGTGTCAAGTCTGCCTGCAGCATTCAATCGCGGGCCAAGTTGGAAGCCGATTTTGTGCGCCGATATTTCGTCAAGCGTGAACTGTGCTTCATGCGCCAGTTTTTCGATACCAAGGCGTCTGTGTTTCTTTATATGTTTCAAACCCAACGCCACAATGACGCGGTTTTCCGCCAGCAGCGGAACAATATCCGACACCGTCCCCAACGCGGCGATATCAAGGTCGTTGGGCGAACCATTCAACGCAAGGGCGAGTTTTAGCGCCACACCCGCCCCGGAAAGGTTCGCGGCAAAATGTTCCGGCGCGCCGCGCTTCGGATTAATCACGGCAACGGCGTCCGGCAATGTTGTGTCCAGCGCGTGATGGTCTGTAACGACGAGGTCCATGCCGATTTCGCGCGCGCGGCGCGCCGCTTCATGCGCGCTGATGCCATTATCAACCGTAATGACGAGACTATGCCCCTCCTCTTTCGCCTGCGTTACACGCTCGGGCGTCAGACCATATCCCTCCGCAAAACGGTCGGGCATGTCGCAGTCCACGCGGCCAATGCCAAAACGCCGCAACCCTCTCGTGAGAATCGCCGTGGCGGCGATGCCGTCCACATCGTAATCGCCAAACACCAGTATGGACTCGTCCCGCTGCCTGGCTTCGATAATCCTGTCCACGGCGGCGCGCATGCCGTCCAATTCAAAGGGATTAGACAAATGACTTATGGAGGGATTCAGAAAGACGCGGGCTTCGCTCGGGGTTGTCACCCCCCGCAACAACAAGAGATGCGCCAGCAACGGCGACACGCCGCATTCGCGGGCTAGCGCGTCCGCGCGGGCCACATCGAAAGACGCCATACGCCAATCATATTTCGCTTCCGAGGCCGTCATAAGCGTTCCCGCGCCAGCGACGTCAACGTATCAACCACTTGCTCCAGGTTCATGTCGGTCGTATCAACAAGGACGGCGTCCGCCGCGCGGCGCAACGGCGAATCGGCGCGGTTCATGGTTTTCTCATCACGCTCGCGAATTTCCTCGATTAACGCAGGGAAATCAACCGGAACGCCGCGTTCTTCCATCTCGAGAGCGCGACGCCGCGCCCGGCACTCCAAAGAAGCGTCAAGATAAATCTTGCACCGCGCATTGGGAAAAACCACCGTGCCTATGTCCCGGCCTTCGGCCACGGTGGGACGACGACAACCAAACTCGCGTTGCAGTTCCACAAGGCGACGACGCACGCCGGGCACCTGATCGAGCCGGAAAATATTGCGCGTCACTTCTGGCGACCTGATTGCGTCCGTAACATCCTCGCCATCGGCGTACACGCGCAGGCCGGCGTTTCTCTCTGCCAATTCCAAACGCATGGCCCGGGTGCTCGCGGTCACTGCTTCGGCGTCATCCAGCGCCACGCCGTGTTTCAGCGCGCGCCACGTGGCCGCGCGATACATGGCGCCCGTGTCAAGGAAGGCAAAGCCAAGCATCGCCGCAACCCTGCGGGAAACAGTGCTTTTGCCGGCGCCCGCCGGACCGTCAATGGCCACTATTTTATCGCCGTCATGACTCGTATTGTTCACGTTGTACGTTCCTGTTCCTGTGTCGAAACCATTGCGCAGGACGCATAATCGCCGAAGGGAAAACAAAACCTTGCTCATTGCGGGGAAGCCCTCCTCCCCGCGCCGCACATGCTATCACATCCCCGCCGACCCGCTCAAAAGCGGGCCGCCAACGGACGCGCTTATGGTATACTACGCGTCAAACACCCGCGTGCGGCGGCGACGCCATAAAGGACATCGTTGACGTGAAAGACCCATTCGGACGAACCATTAGCTACCTTCGCATTTCCGTAACGGATAAATGCAATCTCCGGTGCGTGTACTGCATGCCCGAGGAAGGGGTGCGTCTTCTCAGCCATGATGACGTGCTGTCCTTTGAGGAAATCGCGTCCTTTACACGCGCCGCTGTCAGCATGGGCATCACAAAAGTGCGCTTGACCGGCGGCGAGCCGTTGGTGCGGCGCGACATTGTAACCTTGGTGGAGATGCTCGCCGCCATTGAAGGCATTCAGGATTTTGCCATGACCACCAACGGCATCCTGCTGGAGGAATTCGCCCAACCGCTGGCCGCCGCCGGATTACAGCGCGTCAACATCAGTTTGGACAGCATGAACGCCGACCAGTACGCCGCAATTACGCGGGGCGGCGATATTCAAGCCGTGGTTGCGGGCCTCCGAGCAGCTCAGAACGCCGGACTGACCCCCATTAAACTGAACTGTGTGATTCAGGAAACACCCGCCGAGCCGGATGCGCAGGCGGTGCTTGCGTTTGGACACAGCCAAGGCTGCGAAGTGCGATTTATAAAACGGATGCATTTGGCAACGGGAGAGTTTTCCACCGTTATCGGCGGCACAGGCGGCGACTGTCCCCGTTGCAACCGGCTGCGCCTGTCATGCAACGGCCTTGTCCGCCCGTGTTTGTTCTGCGATCTCGGGTTCAGCATTCGTGAAATGGGCGCCGTCGAAGCCATCCGCAGGGCAGTCGCCGCGAAACCGAAATGCGGCGCCACAAGTAACGCGTTGTTTCACAGTATCGGAGGTTAAACGCATGTCTTCTCTCTCCCATGTTGACGACAGGGGCCGGGCGCGTATGGTGGATGTGGGCGGCATGCCGAAACAACGGCGCACGGCCCGCGCCACCGGAAAAATCCGCATGACCCCCGAAACCATCCGGCAAATCGAGCAAAACAACAACAAAAAAGGGGATGTGCTGACTGTTGCCGAAATAGCGGGCGTTCAGGCGACAAAGAAAACCGCTGAATGGATTCCGCTATGCCACACCCTTCCACTCACGGGCATAACCGTTGAAGCAGCCACAGACGCCGAGGGCGTGGTCATTGAAAGCAGCGTCTCCTGTGTGGGGCCCACCGGCGTGGAAATGGAGGCGCTTACCGCTGTCAGCGCCGCCCTGCTCACCGTCTACGACATGTGCAAAGCCATTGACAAAAACATGGTTATCAGCGACATCATACTGCTTGAAAAGACGAAGGAATAATTCTTGAATACTGCGTTTCGCATGTGCTAGGATTGCGATATGTTTAGCGGTGCATATCGCATCCCCTTGCGCCGCAACACCACAATCAACGAAGGACTCTTATGAAAAAGCATGCCCGCTTGGGATTTACGCTAATCGAGCTGCTGGTTGTAATTGCCATAATTGGAATACTCGCCGCAATTCTTTTACCGGCGCCGGCCCGGGCGCGTGAGGCGGCGCGCCGATCGTCCTGCCAGAATAACCTTAAACAACTGGGGCTTGTGTTCAAGATGTAGACCGGCGAAAGTCCGGCGGAATCGTTCCCGCCTCAGTTTCCCGGATACTATCCCGAAAACGAACTGGAAGAGCCGGTTCCAAGCCACTCCTATTTTTGGGGACCTTCCGTATATCCGGAGTACATGACGGATTACAGCATCATATTTTGCCCTTCCGACCCCGACGCAGGCGAGGTCAAGGCCGTTATAGAACGGCTTATCGAGCTGGGCTTTGCTGAAATTGCGGAACAAATGCGCGATTATTCGTACATGTGCCTCGGTTGGGCAATGCAGGAGGATGACGACTGGGGCGTATGGAAAAAGACATCCAAAGACGCGTCCAACAGCGATAAGATTCTGCCGATGACCTTTGTCACTTCAGATATAGATCACGCGGAAGGGCATTTGTACCGTCTGCGCGAGGGTATAGAACGCTTTTTTATTACGGATATTAACAATCCGGGCGCGAGCGCTCTGGCGCAAAGCACACTCGTGGTTATATGGGACATAATCGCCTCTACAGCCGGGGGTGCAGGAAATCAATTCAACCATGTGCCGGGCGGCATGAATATCCTGTACATGGACGGCCATGTTTCCTTTGCGCGCTATCCGGGAGACTTCCCGTGCGACGAATATCTCGCCAACAAGCTCGGGAAAGGCGGCCCAACGCCCCCAACCGATCCCGTAACGTTGCAGCAATAATCGCCGACGCGGCCATCCTGCGCACAGGGGAAATTATCGCAACGCCGGTTCACATGCAGCCGGTGGAGGTTTCAAACCTTTGCCGGAATCAATACTGTTCAAAACAATAAAGATGACACAAATGAAAAACCATTCAACCACAACGTATGCCGCCATCTTGCTCTTTGCTGCAATCTGTTCAACACCGGTATTTGCCGCGCCGCTCCGCACGGTGGAAACACTAACCCTTATTGACATTGACGGCACGAAGATCACGTTTACCGAACAAGAGCTCCGGGAAATGAAGCAAATCACCGAAGAAAAGTGCATCTGGGTTGGTGAAAGTAAAGGGTTCATCGGCATATTCGATTGCTCCGGCGCGCTTCTGACGGAAGCGCTCAAATATGCCAGAAAAACGGAAGCCGCTGGGGACTACCTTCACGAGAACACTTATGTAATATTCAGAGGCACCGATGAATATCAGATAATCTGCTCATGGACCGAACTCATGCGAAACGGCGACGGCCGGCGCGCCATGATAATGCTTGAAAAAGAGGGGGAACCCCTCGCTGACGATGAAGGGAAATTCCGCGTTTTCTTTCCAGGTGACAAATACGTCGGGCGTAGTGTAAAATGTCTCGACACCACCGAGTTCCGTTGCGCCGAAGGGTTTGTAGCCAAGAAAAAAGACGACCCGGCGGCCACGGAAGAATGAACGCACACTTCCGGAAAGAAACCGTATGAAAAATGCTCCGCCCACTGAAGGTCAAGTCGTATCTCTCAACATTTCCAAGGAAAAAGGCGCTTCCAAAAAGCCCGTCAACGAAGTCGAGGTGACCATGACGGGCATCGCCGGAGACGCCCACGCGGGTGTCTGGCACAGGCAGATAAGCCTGCTCGCAATTGAAAGCGTCAAACGATTCAGCGACGCTTCAGGCCGCGCCTTTGGATACGGCGATTTCGCGGAAAATATCACCACAGACGGCATCAATCTGCTTGACGCGGCCATGCTCGACCGCTTTACAATCGGCGATGTCGAATTGGAAGTCACCCAGTTGGGCAAGAAATGCCACGGCGACGGCTGCGCCATTTATCAGGAAGTAGGCCGGTGCGTCATGCCGCGCGAGGGTATATTTTGCCGCGTATTGCGCGGGGGCAACATCAAACCGGGCGACGCCATTGTTTACCATCCGCGTTATCTCGAGTGCCGCGTTATTACGTTAAGCGACCGCGCGCACCAAGGCGCATACGAAGATTTGAGCGGCCCCCGCATTCAGAAACACCTGCACGACTTTTTCAAAAAGACGCGGTGGCATCCACGAATCACGGGCAATATTCTGCCGGACGATGCAGCCCTGTTGCGCCAGGCGCTTGACGCGGCAAAGGATGAACGCGTTGATATCGTCATCACCACCGGCGGCACCGGCATCGGCCCGCGCGATATTACCCCCGACGTAGTCACCGCATTGGCAGACAAACTGATCCCCGGGATTATGGAATATATTCGCGTTGCCTGCGGCGCGACAAAACCCAACGCACTGCTTAGCCGTTCCGTTGCGGCGGTCATCGGCGGCACGCTGGTTTACACCCTCCCCGGAAGCGCGAAGGCTGTTGACGAATACATGAGCGAGATTATCAAAACCTTGGAACACGCCCTGCTCATGGCGCATGGGCTTGACGCGCACTGATGATAACGCACAGGCAATTGCATTGTGCCGTATTACATGCTCCGATGAAAAGCAGGCGTCACTCTTCCTTCGATACGGGCGCATCAAGGTGAAAGCGCCTTGTCAACTCTTTAAGTTGCGAGGCAAGGCGTTCGAGCGCTTTTGCGAGTTCGCGGATGTCCTCCTCGTGCTCTTCAATGAGTTCGCGGTTTTCCACGGCATATTCGTATGCGATGATGGCGGCGTTCTTCTGCGTGTCAATGACGTTCGTGTCTTTCTCAAGTTTGTTGATGCGCTCGTCAACCTCGCGGGCAATGGCGTGGGAAGTGTCTTCATCCTTGTAAACCGGCAAAAGCATTTTAATCCGCGCAATAACGGTCTGAAAGCGATGTTCGGACATCATTGTTGTATGGCTCCCGCCAAAGCCTTGGCATAGGCAAGGATGCGTTTGGCGTGCTCCAGCGACCGCCCGTTTCTCTCTTTAAGCTCCTTGTTTTCCCTGTCGAGTTCCGGAAGCCGGTCAAGAGTCTCCTGGAGCGCGTTGATCCGGCGTTGCGCGCTCCAGTTCTGCTTAAGCAATGTTTCCTTCGCCTCGCGCGCCTGATCCAGTTGCGCCTCATATCGTTCCAAGGTCCGCGTCAATTCGGCAACGAGTCCGTCAATCTGGTCTATATATGTTTTGACGAAGGGGTTCAACGCAATTCTGCTCCACATTGCTTCTGCAATCGTTTTATGATGCGTTCCAGCGTCTTCTGCGTGTCCTTGTCGGTAAGGGTGCGTTCGGGCGACTGGAAAACAAGACTCAGGGCAATACTTTTCTTATCCGGGGGCAACGGCTTACCGCTGTACACATCGAAAATTTCCACGCCTTTCAACAACGCGCCGCCGGCCTCTTTCACCGTTTTAATCAATTGTGCGGCGGTTACGTCGCGCTCCACCACCACCGCCAAATCGCGCAGGGACGGAGGGAACTGAGGAATGTCCTCGAACTGCGGCACAGGCGCGGGAGCCGCGAGCAACTTGCTCAGGTTCAACTCGAGGGCATACGTGTTGTCAGGCAGGTCGAAAGCGCGAGCCACGGCGGGCGCTGTTTTGCCGACGTATCCGTATTGATGTTTTCTAACTTTGACCAATGCGCTCTGACTGGGTTGGAACGCATCGCAATCAACAGGTTCCAATTCCGCTTCGCGTCCGGCAAATCGAAACACAATTTCAAGGAGGCCCTTGATGTCGTAAAAATCCACCGCCCGTTCAGGCTGCGCCCATTGTCCGGGCGTAACGCCATTGACGAGTATGCCCAGGTAAAGCGGCTCCTCGGGAAGCGTTTCGTTGTCCACCGCGTGATACACCGGCCCGATCTCGAAAATGGCGACGCCGCGCGCGCCGCGTTTGTGATTGTAGGCCGCCGTGGCATAAAGCGCCGGCAACAGGGTCGTGCGCATGCCCGCGTAATTTTCCGACAATGGGTTTTGCAGCGCTACCATGTTCGCGGTGTTCACGGTCATGCCGGATTTGGTTTCATTCTCCACATTGCCAAATGACCAGTTGACGGCCTCGGAAAGTCCCTGCGCCACAAGAAACTGACGCAATGCGCGCACACGTTTTTCCATGGGCGCAAACACGCTTTCCGTCTGACGCACCGGCGGCATGGTGCTGGGTATTTTATCGTAACCGTAATGCCGCGCCACCTCTTCAATCAAATCCGCCTCATGGCTTACGTCATGCCGCCAGGACGGCGTCACCACCGTGCAGGAAACGGTGTCGCACTGTTGCGGTTCAAACCCCAAGCCGGTGATGATTTCCTGCTGCTTCGCCGGCGGCACGTCCGCGCCAAGCAATTGTCTGGCCCGATCGAAGCGCAGCGTCACCTGCCTGCCCTGTTGCGGATTGGGGTATTCGTCAAGGATGCCCGGCGCCACTTCGGCGTCGGCAAGTTGTTGCATGAGCATGGCGGCTCGGTTGATGGCGTATACAACCATTTCCGGGTCGGCGCCACGCTGGAAATGCTGGGCCGCTTCGGTGACAAGCCCCAAGTCCCGCGCCGTGGCGCGGATGGAACGGGGATTGAAGTAGGCGCTTTCCAAAAAGATATGCCTTGACCCGTCGTCCACCTCGCTGTCCGCGCCGCCCATAACGCCCGCCACCGCCTGCGGCTGTTTGGCGTCGGCAATGACCAGCATCTTTTCATTCAGCGGACGCGGCTCCCCGTCCAGCGTCGTGATGGATTCGCCCGCGCGGGCGCGGCGCACCACAATGCGGTTCTCCGCGAGTTTGTCATAATCAAAGGCATGAAGCGGATGGCCTGTTTCCAACAACACATAGTTGGTAATATCCACCACATTGTTGATGGGGCGCTGTCCGGCGGCGACAAGACGCGCGCACATCCACGGCGGCGACGGCTTGACGACGACGTTCCTCAGGATGCGGCCGGCATAGCGCGGACACAGTTCAGCGTCTTCGATAGTGACAGACGACCACGCCGCAGCGGCATCGCCTGATTCACGGATGTCTATATCGGGCACACGTAGTTCGACGCCATAATATGCGGCAAGTTCCCGCGCCACGCCGATCATACACGCCCAGTCGCCGCGGTTCGGCGTCACTTCGATTTCGAACACCACATCATCCAAGCCAAGCGCCTGTCGAATATCCTGTCCCAGCGGCATATCCGGGGGCAGAATCATCAGCCCGGCATGGTCCTCGCCAAGGTTCAGTTCCCGCGCCGAACACATCATGCCGCACGATTCCAACCCGCGCATTTTGCGCCTGCCGATGCGGAACCCGCCGGGCAGCGTGGCGCCGTCAATGGCGGTGGGCACTTTGTCCCCGGGCTTCATGTTGGCCGCGCCGCAGACGATTTGCAGCGGTTCGCCCTTGCCCACGTCCGTCTTGCATACCACCAATTTGTCCGCGTCCGGATGCGGCTGAATATCAAGGATATGCCCCACATAGACATCATTTATATCCTTGCCCGGCTCCGCGACGGATTCAATTTCGAGGCCGAGCATGGTCATCCGTTCCGCCAGTTCATCGGGGGCGACATCAAGGGTAATGAGTTCTTTTAACCAGTTATATGAAATCAGCATATCAGAATTGCTCCAGAAACCGCAGGTCATTTTCGTACAAATGAGTAATGCTGCTGATGGCGTGGCGCACCATGGCGATGCGGTCAATGCCAAGTCCGAAGGCGTAACCGGAATACGCCTCATAGTCATAGGAAGCGTATCGGAACACTTCCGGATGCACCATGCCGCAGCCGAGAATCTCAAGCCACTTGCTTTTTACCTCGCCGGTGTGCCGGTCCCGCGCCGTCCACAAAATGTCCACTTCCGCGCTGGGTTCTGTGAACGGGAAGAAATGAGGACGGAACCGCACCTGCGTGTTTTTGCCGAAGAAGGTGTAAATGAAATGCATCAGGGTGCCCTTGAGATCGGCAAAAGTAATGTTTTTGTCCACGAGCAGCCCCTCCATCTGCACAAACATGGGGCTGTGCGTCGCGTCAAGGTCCACGCGGTAGACGCGCCCCGGCACCACCACCGCCACCGGCGGCGGCGTCTGCTCCATGACGCGCATCTGCACGGGCGATGTCTGCGTGCGCAGCACCACGCCCGGCTTCACGAAGAAGGTGTCGTGGGAATCGCGCGCCGGGTGATCGTCCGGCGTGTTCAGCGCGTCAAAATTGTAGTATTCCGTTTCCACGTCCGGCCCCACCGCCACCTGAAACCCCATCTGCGTGAAGATGTCCACGATTTCGTCGCATATCTGATTAATGACGTGCATGGAACCGGCGCGCGGACACCTTCCCGGCAGGGTAAGGTCAACAAACTCCGACTGCGCCTGTTGCTGTTGCGCCGCCGCCTCGAGCGTTTCCTTGCGCGCGTCGAGGCGCTTGCCCAACTCCTCCTTCAGCACGTTTGCCCGCTGTCCTATCTCCCTGCGCTCGTCCGGCGACGCCTGCCCCAGTCCGCGCAGGATTGCCGTCAGTTTTCCCTTCCTGCCCAGATAGGCCACGCGCACTGCGTCCAGCGTTTTCAGGTCGGCGGCCTGCTCAATCTTGGCAAGCGCCTCGCTGCCCAATGATTCAAGACGTTCTTTCATCTATACTGTGCCTTTCAACATGAAGCGCGGCGTATGACGCTCCACGGTTATTCCGCAAACAAGGCGCGTCCGATGCGCACCTGTGTCGCGCCTTCTTCAATGGCTATCTCGAAATCGTCCGTCATGCCCATGCTGCGCTCGGGCAGGCCGTGCTCATCCGCCAATGCGTTCAGCCCGCGAAAACAATCGCGAATCACCGGCTCGGGCGCGTCAAAAGGCGCCATCGTCATTAATCCCGTCAACCGCAGTCGGTCAAAAGCGCGGATTTCCTTCAACGACTCTGCGAGTTCGCCGGGCGCGAAACCATGCTTCGATCCCTCGCCGGTCACGTTTACCTCGACCATGATTTCGATGATGCGCTCCTGCTCTTCGCAACGACGCTGCAACATGTCAGCAACCTTGACGCGGTCAACCGCTTCAGCAACGGCAAACAGCGCCGCCACGTCCCGCGCCTTGCGGGACTGTATGGGCGCGATGAAATGCCAACAAATGTCCTGGGGCAACACCTCTATTTTCCGCTGCGCCGACTCGATGCGGTTTTCGCCAATATCCTGCACGCCCAGCGAATGGAGTGTTGCGATTTCCTCCACCCCCACCGTTTTGGTTACGGCAACAAGGGTCACGCCCGCCGGGTCGCGTCCGACTCGTCGAGCAGACTCGGCCATCCTGCCGCGAACAACAGTTAAATTATGTGCAATTCGTTCCTTCAATGATTTGAAAAACTCCCGGTCGTTCGAGCCCCCGCGCCCATATAGTAAGAATAC